>JBGPLJ010000048.1:0-15740 GCA_041486385.1 Steroidobacteraceae bacterium | reverse complement strand
TATTCCGCCCCAGGCAAAGGCCGCTATGGCGGCACCAATGCCTGAAGATAAGAGATAACTCATTGGTTATATTGAAGATAGCTGCGGTTCAGAAAATATTCATCAGGGGGTATTGCATTGAGCTAGTGTTGTAGTAGACTACAACACCATGGCGCTCAGGAATGATTCAGAGAGGCCACTGCGGAAGCCGGCCCGCAATACCGACCGGCGAGAACTAGAGGACAGGGCAATGAACGCGATGAACCTGATCAATGACAACAAGGGTGTGTTTCTGGCGACTGTCTGCGCTATCTCGGCATTCGGTCTGCTTACCACAGTGCTCGGCTCACAGCCGACGGAACGCACTGGCACCGTGACAATTACCCAGGTGCTCGACGATGACATGGGCTCGATGGTAGTCGAGGCTGCGCGTCCCAGCGCTGTGCGAGTTGCCAGCAACAACCGCAGCGCTGCGAAGCATGATCGTAAGGGTGAGACGGCGATTGAACTTGCAGTGGGCTTTTGAGCCGTTCTGGTACATTACAACGCTAGCTCGGTAGCGCACATGTCTTTGAACGAGTCAACAATGGAAGCCAACTGGAACGACGGCCAGCCAATTTACAGGCAGCTGCGCGATCGCGTTGTGGCGATGATTCTGGAAGGCGAACTCAAGGAGGGCGACCCACTGCCATCGGTGCGGAACGTCGCCGCGGAGTACCGGCTCAACCCCCTTACGGTCCTGAAGGGCTATCAGCAACTCGTCGACGAGCAGTTGGTTGAGAAGCGTCGCGGCCGCGGCATGTTCGTTAACAGCGGCGCCCGCGCGATGCTTCTCAAAGGGGAGCGGCAGAAATTCCTGGAAGACGAATGGCCGAAGATTCACGCGACCATATCCCGCCTTGGATTCAAACCCGAGGAGTTGTTGGCGCAGGAGGTGGCGGCACGTTCCAATCTAACGACGTCATCCCCGAAAAAGGATGAAGACCATGAACTCGGCGAATGAGGCTAGTGGCGCCGGCGGCGTCCCCGTCGTCGAAGCGCGCAATCTCACCAAGACCTACGGCACGACTCGTGCCCTCGACAAAATCAACTTGAGCATCGGCGCGGGGCGCATTGTCGGCCTGATCGGCCCCAATGGCGCCGGCAAGACGACAACGCTCAAATCAATTCTTGGTCTTGCACCATATGAGGGCGAACTACGCGTGCTCGGGTTGAATCCCTACAGCGAACGCGCGCGCCTGATGCAGGACGTCTGTTTTATCGCTGACGTGGCAGTCATGCCGCGCTGGCTGAAAGTAAGCGATGCAATCGACTTCGTATCCGGCATCCATCCACGGTTCAACCGTGCACGCGCGGATGCATTTCTCTCAAAGACTGAAATTCCCCGCAACGCGCGGGTGAAGCAATTATCGAAGGGCATGGTTACGCAGCTGCACCTCGCCCTCGTCATGGCTATCGAAGCGCGTTTGCTGGTGCTCGATGAACCCACTCTCGGGCTCGATATCATCTACAGAAAGCGCTTCTACGACACCTTGCTGAACGACTATTTTTCCAACGAGGATTCACCCGAGCAAGCGCGCACCATCATCGTCACCACGCATCAAGTCGAGGAAATCGAGAATATCCTGACGGACGTGATTTTCATCGGGCATGGGCGTGTGGTTCTTGATCTGCCGATGGACAGCATTGCGGATCGGTTTACGCAGCTGAGCATCTCCAGCGAACGACTCGCGGAAGCTCGCGCGCTGGGTCCGATCCACGAGCATGAATCGATCGGGCGCAGTCTCCTGTACTTCGAGAATGTGGATCGCAAGCGTCTCGCCGCCCTTGGCGACGTGCGCACTCCAGGGCTCGCGGATCTGTTCGTAGCAAAGCTGAGCGGGAGTGCTGGCGCATGAAGACCTTTTACTGGCTATTGCGCCGGGAGTTCTGGGAGCATCGCGCAATAGTGATCGCACCGATCATCACGGGCGTCGTGATTCTGATCGGCGCGCTCACGCGCTGGATCATTCAGCCTGCACAGGATCCAACGGTCGACCCACAGAAACTTGCCGACATAGCACTACTGCTCATGTCGTGGTTCGCGCTGCCATTTTTCATCGTGAACGGCTTCGTCGCAATCTTTTATCTGATGGATTCGCTGTACGGTGAGCGCAAAGACAGAAGCGTATTGTTCTGGCGGTCGCTTCCGGTGACCGACACAGCAGTCGTGACGGCAAAGCTGACGACTGGCCTGGTGCTGGCCCCGCTCGTTGCTGCCTTGGTCGCAGCGCTGAGCTTGCCTGTCATCACCTTCGTGTTTCGCGGCTACTTCGCCGGGCAGCATTTCAGCGCGCTACCCATCATGTGGAATCCCGCCCATTTCTTTCAGGCGATGATTCTGTGGGTCTATGCGACGGCCGTCTGTGTTCTTTGGTTCCTGCCGGTCGCTGCGTGGTTTCTGGCGGTGTCTGCATGGGCACCCAAGAATCCATTCCTTTGGGGATTAGTGCCGCCTGCTGCCCTCATTGCCATTGAACGATTGTTGCGCGGCTCCTCCTGGGTCGGCGATCAATTGTCCGATCGCTTGCAGGGCTGGGTCTACCTTGCCTTCGACGCTGGTACGAAGGCTGCCGACCAAGGGGTGAAATTCAACGGGGGCCATGTCCACGTCCCCGCGAACCTCCTCGATTGGATCAATCCGCTTCCGCTTCTTGCCAGCCCGCGTCTGTGGGTCGGCATTGCCGTCGGACTCTTGTTCGTTTTTCTGGCCGTGCAGGGACGCCGGTATCGTACGGAGGCGTGAAACCATTTCGAGGATTGCCGCATCCAATCACTGACTCTCAACGACTCATCGGACCCCTTCTGCAACACATACCCCTGGGTCCGGTTTTCGCAGCCAGGCATCGCCTGGCTGTTTTTTTTGCGTGGGGTAGGAAGCCTGAGCCTCTAATCCGGCGCCATGTAGACAGGCGGGGCCGTGAGTGGAGAAACGTCAGTTGCCAGCGTGTGTCCGGCTCGTCACGAAGCTAATTCACACTTCACGCGCGCATGCGATGCGCATCACACGGGCGCTTGTGATTGGCGTGGCAGAAACGCCTGGTCGCCGAGCGGGGCAGCGCAGGCACTGATAGTTTTCGCGCCCAGATGAAGACACCGCGCGCGTATCGAATTCTCTGCTGCGTTATGTTGATCGCTCCAGGCATCGTGGCGATGGCTGCAACGCCTTTTCCAGTCGCCGATCAGAATCCGCTCACGCGCGGCTTTTATCATCCGTTGCCGACGGCTGGCCGTCTCGATTCCCTCGACGACGGCAGTCAATTCCTGCTCACTGTTGCCAACACCAACAACATGAACAGCAGGAGCGGCGAACGCCTCCTCGTCGATGTCGAGAGTACCGAGTTTCGTTGGCTGTGGAGCAGCGAATTCGACAGCGACTGGCGCGTTCGAGTCTCGCTCCCAGTGGTGCACTATGGCGGTGGCTTTCTCGACCCGGTTATCGACAAGTTTCACAAGACATTTGGAATGCAGCAGGGTAGCCGGCCGAATCGCCCTGACGACGCGTTCTTGATCGAGTACTCAGCGGGTGGCAGATCAATTGCCGTCGATAGCAGTTACACGGGTATCGGCGACCTCAGCGTCGAGCTGGGACGCAATCTCCTGGATCGACCCATGATCGCGGTCAGTGCATGGAGCGGTCTCGAGCTGCCGACCGGTCACGCAGAGCGCTTGACGGGCGATGGCGCCCTCGACGCAGCCGCATGGCTTTCGGGCGACTGGCGGCCCGGCCTAAACTGGTCGCTTAGTGGATCCGCCGGCATGACCTGGCAAGGCGCCGGCGATTTGCTGGCCGATCGAAGTGCGCGCTGGGTCGGCTTTCAGTATCTGACGGCTCGCTGGGACGCCAGCGATCAAATTTACTTTCAGGCACAGCTGGACACGCACGATTCATATCTCAAGTCGACGCACATTCCGCTGCTCGGCTCCGCCACCGTGCTGACTTGTGGAGGCGGCTATCGAACGCAGTCAGGATGGCGTTTCGGATTCGCGGTCAGTGAAGACGTTGAAGCCAATGCATCGCCCGATGTCGTATTCCAGTTCACGATCCACCCGCCCCTCGGGCCGCAGTAGTCGCAAGTACCGACCCGGCATCCGCGTCGGGGAGTTTCAAGCGAGAAACTGCGCGAAGTAGCGATTCAGCATGCGATCGTGCGGATCTTGCCGCTGCCGCAGCCGCGCGAAAATACTCAGCCTCTCGCCGAACGCACGGCGCACCTGATCCGGCGTAAGTTTGCGCGTCTGATTGAACAGCGGCACGCCGCCACGCGCCGCGCAGAAATCGTTGAACTCGATAAGAAAGTCGTCCCAGCCAAGGTCGCGTGTTGACCATGGATCGAGCGTAATCATCGGGCCGTCGTAACTCGGTGACAAGAGCGCTGAACGGTCCTGCGCGAGCCGGTGGCTTACGTGCATCAGATTCGCCCGGTATTGATGCTCGCGATAGTGTTCACGGCAGAAGACGAAGTAGTCGCGCAGCACTTGCGGGTACTCGGCCTCCGGAAATGCCCAGGTCGTGTAGCTCTGACGAATGTTGATCGAGTCCTGCGGCAGCTGCTGAATCCATTCGGTCGGAAACACTACGACGCCGGACGCGGCTCGATCCATCGTCGCCCGCATGACACGGTTGAAGCGCTCGATGAGAAAGTACTTCAGTCCGGGGAACTTGACCGAGTTCGTCATGGTAGTGCCGAACGCGGGCAAAACGTTTGTCAGGACGGACTTGCGCATGCGCCATATGCCGGAGCGTGACGAAGGCATCTCGGGGTCGTGCGAGCGCGTTTCCACGGCCACTCGATTCGGAAACGGCAGCGGGTAGAACTTCAGCGCCGACTGGCGGCGGATGAGTTGTGGAAACTCCCGTACAAAATCGTCCAGCGTGAAGCTTTCATAGTCGAGCCGCACTGCCTGCAGCGGGCGCACGCGGAAGACGAGTTCGGTAGCGATCCCAAGCAGCCCATAGCTCATGCGCAGTACGCGCAGCAGCTCCGGGTCCTTGCCATTGACGACGACGGATTTGCCTTGCGGCGTCACGATTCGCGCAGCCAGCAGATAGGCCGCAAGCTGGCCCGACTCGCCCGGCATCGAGGAGTCTTTGGTTGACGCAAACGCCGCGCTTCCCATCGTAAGATTGCCGAGTTCGGTGTTCACCGGCAGCTGCAGGCCGCGTTCTTCGAGGCGCGCCGCCACATCCGTCAGACTTGCGCCGGGCTGCACGCGCACCCATTCATCGCTGATTTCCAGCACCTTGTTCAGGCTGCGAAGATCGATGAGTGTGCCGTTATCCGCGGCCGCGCAGCCGGTCTGCGAGTAATTCGCGCCGATTGCCCGCACGGGAGACGGGAATTTCTTGGCGTCGGAAACAATGATCTGCAGATCTTCGATGCGCTTCGGTCGCACGACGATGCGCGGCCGCGCGATCATCGTGCCTGCGTGGTTGCGCACGAATGCCGGTTTCGATGCCATATCGCCCCCTGTAATCCGCCCCAGAACGTGAACCCCTGATGCTCACGAAACCTCAACTGCCGCGGGCGAACGCACGAGCGTGGCAACGACCCGGTCGGATCGGCGCGAATTTCTGACGAAGGAGGAGTAGCAAGACGGAACCTGGCGGCTCCGCTCTGGCAACCCCGCTATCGTAGGACTCACGTCCTTTAGACCGGTGGCTTTGCGTCCCCATCTTTCGATGGGTTTGCCCTTGGCAGCTGATGGGCACTATGGCGAAGGCCGCTCGCGATGTCAAAGAATCAATGATTTCGGCGCGAATGTTGCGTATGCACCTTAACCCATCAGAAAAACGGTCTCGGCGTGCTCGAGAGCTTCGGGCGTTCCATAGATCACCAGCACGTCGCCCTCGCGCAGCTCGGTATCAAGCGCCGGTTCACGGCCGACAATACCGTCGCGTCGAATCGCGCTCACCGATACTTCCGCGCCACGCTCCTTGACGTCGGCAATCGTGCGGCCGACCGACCACGCGCCGGGCGAAAGCACGAGCGTATGCAATTCTTCCCGGAAGGCGTGGGTGTCATCGAGCGCGCGCGGATCTCCGCGGCGGAAGAGATTGCGCAGCATCGAATAGCGATGACTGCGGATATCACCCACGGTTTTGACGACTCGCGACACTGGCACGTCGAGCAGCAACAGCACGTGTGACACCAACATGAGACTCGCTTCCAGCGTCTCGGGCACGACTTCAGTCGCACCGAGCTGCTGCAATCGCTCGAGCCTGCTGTCGTCCTGGGTACGCACCAGCACCGGCACGTCGGTCCGGCGTTCGCGGACGCTCCTTACGATCCTCTCGGCATAGTCCGAGTCGGAAAAGCTGATGACGACGACGCTCGCCTGATTGAGCCCCGCGCTCTCGAGTATGTTTTCGTCCGCGGCGTCTCCGTAGAGCACAGGGTCGCCCGCCTGGCGGGCTGCACTCACGCGCTGCGGGTCGAGGTCCATCGCAATGTATTCGAATCCCATGCGTTCGAGCACGCGCGCGATACTCTGGCCGACGCGGCCAAAGCCACAGATCACAACGTGTTCGCGCGTCGCGATCGCTTGATCCTGCAGCGACTCGCGTTCAAATGCGGTACCGGGGCCGCCGCGCTCACCGAGCACACGCCGCGCAATCTGCTTGTTGTGCCGGATGAGCAGGGGACTCGCCACCATGCTGAGCACGATTGCCGCGAGCAACGGCTGGACCACGTCTGTTTGCACGAGTCCGCTCTGAAGCACCAAGGTCAGCAGCGCGAAGCCAAATTCTCCGCCCGAGGCAATGACAATGCCCGTGCGCAGCGACCGGAACCAATTGCCGGCGGTGAAACGCGTGACCAGTGCCACGATCAATGTCTTGACGAGGAGCAGTCCCACGAGCAGCGCCAGCACCTTGGGCGCGGCGTGCCCAAGCAAGCTGATGTCGAGCAACGATCCGACGGCAATGAAGAAAAGCCCGAGCAGGATGTCGCGAAAGGGCTGGATGACCGACTCGATCTGATGGCGGTATTCCGTCTCCGCGAGCATCATCCCGGCGAGGAAAGCGCCGAGGGCCAGCGACAGCCCGACGGCGTCCGTCGCCCAGGCGGAACCGAGAGCGACGAGCAGCACGGCGAGCAGGAACAGCTCCCGACTGCGCGCCCGGGCAATCTCCTGAAATAGTGGACGCAGCAGCCAGCGTCCCGCTGCTAGCACCAGCACGAGGGCGGCAGCTCCCTTCAGTGCCGCAATGAGGGCGGGCTTGAGCTCAAAAGCAGCTTGCGACTGCAGGACCGACACCAGCGCGAGCAGGGGCACGAACGCAAGGTCCTGACCGAGCAGGATGCCGACGGCGAGACGGCCGTGTGTACGATTGATTTCCGCCTGATCGCCGAGCTGGCGAATGACGATGGCGGTCGAGGACATGGCGAGCGCGCCGCCAAGCACGAGGGATATCGTGATGTCGAGTCCGGTGAGCCAGGCCACCACGCCAAATGCCAGCATGCAGAGCAGCACCTGCGCGCCACCGAGGCCGAGGACCTCCCATTTCATCGCCACCATCCGCGGCAGCGAGAATTCGAGCCCCAGCGTAAAGACGAGGAAAACGACGCCATATTCCCCGAGCAGGTGAATCGCCTCGGCGTCCACCGCGAGGTTGAGCACGTGCGGACCGAGCAGCGTCCCGACGAACAGGTACCCGAGGATAGGGGGAAGCTTGAGGCGCCGGGCCATGCCCACGACGATTACGGCCGCTGTCAGCAGCACCAGAATTTGGGCGAGCGCTGAGTCCGTCATTGCAAGTCCGTGGCGGGCGGATTCGAGTCCTGGAAGGTAGAGAAATAGCCTGCGCATCGCAACCGTTTTGGCGGCGTGAAACGCGCCCTGTTAGCATCGGCCGGGCACGCGCGACACCGACCGCGTGGCGTTGCTGTTTCAAAACGACGAGCCTCATGGCACATACACAGACCAACGACGGCGCCACGCTCACGCTGAAATTCACCGGCGACTGCGTCGTCGATCGGCTGCCTGAGCTCGAAGCGGATCTCGCCGCTGCGTCGGCGAGCGGCGCACGCTCGGTGATATTCGATGTGAGTGGCATCGGGCGCCTCGATATATCCAGCGCGTGGCTCATTCTTGACCGCGCACGCCATCTCACGGCGACTGGAGTAGCGACCCGTCTTGTCGGCGCTCGCTCTGAGCACTTTGAGTTCCTCGAGGAGCTCACAAGAACCTCAGCCGAAGCCGCAGCCCAAGGCGCCGCCGAGCGGCTAGCGCTGTGGCAGCGCTTTCCCCGTGACGTCGGGCTCTGGACCTTGAAGCGCACCGATGACCTCGTGGGCGGTACGGCGTTTCTCGGCCACTTGGTCGCGATCTTCGTCAGTGCGGGGCGCGATCTCAAACGATTGCGGGCGCCGTCCATCGTGCGTCATGTCTATGAAACCGGTGTCACCGCGATGCCGATCGTCGCGTTAATTGCATTTCTGATCAGCGTCATCGTCGCGTACCTCGGGGCCGATCAGCTGCGCAAGTTCGGTGCAGAAATCTTCGTGGTCGATCTCGTGACGATCGCGGTGCTGCGCGAGATGGGTGTGCTGCTTACCGCGATCATTGTTGCCGGCCGCTCAGGAAGCGCCTTCGCGGCCGAGATCGGCGTCATGAAGCTGAATGAAGAAGTCGATGCGCTCGATGCTATCGGCATGAACCCGGTCGAAGTGCTGGTCCTGCCGCGCGTGATCGGACTCGTGATCGCGCTGCCGCTGCTGACAGTTCTCGCCGATGCCACCGGTTTGGTCGGTGGCGGCCTGCTGTCGTCGTGGCTTGTGAATATACCGCCGACCCAATACCTGCAGCGCATGCAGGAGGCGATCAGCTCGACGACGTTCTGGGCGGGGATTGTCAAGGCGCCTGTATTCGCGGTCCTGATCGCTGCTGTCGGCACCTTTCGTGGCATGCAGGTGCGCGGCTCTTCGCGCGAGCTTGGCCGCCTCACCACGGTTGCGGTCGTGCAATCGATCTTTCTGGTGATCCTGGCCGACGCGCTCTTCGCCATTCTCTTCGTGAAGATTGATTTCTGATGAGCGCCGCCGACCTACCCATTGTCTCGGTACGCGGCCTCGTCAACCGCTTTGGCACGCAGACGGTGCACGACGGCCTCGATCTCGATATCCGGAGCGGTGAGATTTTCGGCATTGTCGGCGGATCGGGCTCCGGCAAGTCGGTGCTGCTGCGCTCGATTCTCGGGCTGCAGCGGCCTGTGGCGGGCTCGGTGGCGATCGAAGGCCGCGACATCACGCGCCTGTCCGACGAAGAGCTGCGCGCCGTCAAGCGCAGCTACGGCGTCACTTTTCAACATGGAGCGCTCTTCTCATCGCTCACGGTGTCGCAGAACGTCGAGCTGCCGATCGCCGAGTACGTCGATCTGAAGCAGGAGACCCTCACCGCGCTGTCGGAACTCAGAATCCGCATGGTGGGGCTGCCCGCGGATGCGGGCTCGAAGTACCCTGCGCAATTGTCGGGCGGCATGGTGAAGCGGGCGGCGCTCGCGCGCGCACTCGCGCTCGAGCCCGGGCTCCTCTTTCTCGACGAGCCGACCTCCGGCCTCGATCCGATCTCGGCGGCAGCTTTCGATGAGCTCATTCTCTATCTGCAGGAGCACCTGCATCTGACCGTCGTCATGATCACGCACGATCTCGACACCATCATGCGTACCTGCAATCGGGTCGGCGTCATCGTCGATGCGCGCATGATCGTCGATTCCCTCGACGGCATCCTGCAAAACGAGCATCCTTGGATTCGCGAATACTTTCATGGTCCGCGCGCGCGGGCTGTCGGGGATCGATCCACAGCAATGGGCAAGACGAATGGATAAGGACGCGAAGTACGCGGTGGTCGGCGTATTCGTACTGCTGCTCGCGGCGCTCGCGACGTGGTTCGTCATCTGGTATTCGGACCGCGGCGAGCAGCACAATTACAAGCGCTACGAAATCTACTTCCAGGGCAGCGTCACGGGCCTCAACGAGGGCCAGGCAGTGCGCTACCTGGGTGTCGCGGTCGGCCGCGTCGTGCACATCCGGCTCGACACTCGAGCGGCCAGCCGGGTCGTGGTCGTGGCGGATATCGAGGGCAGCGCGCCGATCGATGAGCACACGCTCGCGAGTCTCAGTCTGCAGGGCGTCACCGGCCTTCTCTATATCGATCTCGCCCAGGACCGCGGGGATCGCCCCGTGATGGCGCCGGTTCCAAGTCAGCAGTATCCGGTCATTCGCTCCGTGCAATCGGACTTCGATATCTTCGTGAGCAACCTGCCGGAGCTGGTAACCCAGGCGTCCGAGGTCGCCAACCGTCTGAATGGCCTGCTCAACGACAAGAACATCGCTGCGGTCAGCGCCACCCTCGATAACCTGCGGCGCGCGAGCGATACGCTCCCACGCACGGTGAAGGACGCCGGCATTCTCGTTGAGGACATGCGCGCGGCCGCGCAGGAAGTCCATAGCGCCGCTCAGGGCGTGCGTGATATCACCGATGCCGCGGGTCCCGACGTCAAGGCCGCGATGGCCCATTTGCGCGAGGTCGCGGAGAACCTGTCGAGGACCTCCGCCAACCTCGATCGCTTCATGGTGGAAAACAAGGACAATATCACGCGATTTACCGATCAAGGATTGCTGGAGTTGCAGCAGCTGATCGGCGAAAGTCGCCAGGCAGCGATTGAGTTCCGCGAACTCTCGCGCACGCTCAAGCAGGATCCGTCCAAGCTCCTGTACGAGCCCCCGAAAAGCGGCGTGGAGATTGCGCGATGAGGTTGACCATCATGCGGGTAACGACCGCACTGTCGCTGAGTCTTCTCGCCGGCTGCACCGGGTCGCTGCTCACGAGCAAAGAAGTCGCGCCGCAAACCTATCGACTGACGGCACTGCCGGCGGAGCCACAGAACGCGGCGCCCTTCGATGCGCTGCTGCTGGTGGCGCGACCCAGCGCGGCACCGGGTCTCGACACGGAACGCATCGCCGTGCTGCATCCTGACCGCAGGCTCGATTATTACGCCGCAAGTCAATGGGGTGCCGCGCTGCCCGACGTCCTGCAGCACGTCGTTGTCGAATCCCTGCAGAACACTGGACGCGTGCGCGGTGTGCAGCGTGATCTAGCCAACTTTCGCTCCGACTTTGTCCTGCAGCTCGACGTGCGCGCGTTCCAGGCGGAGTACGAAGATGGTGGTGCGCCCCGTGCGCGCGTTGATCTGATCGCGACCATCGGCCGTGTCAACGATCGGCGGTCGGTGTTCACCTTTGCCGCGGGCGCGCTCGAGCCCGCCGCATCGAACACGATGAGTGCGGTGGTTGCGGCGTTCGATAAGGCGCTGCAAAGCGCGACACGCACGGTGCTCGCCAACACGATCGACTATGTGGATCGTGCGGCAAACCAGCCGACGCCGCTGCCGCAGCCGTCGACTCAGAAACCCCCGTCGCAGTAGTAGTGCGTGGCTTCGGGTACTTCGCCGGGGCGCGCCACGCGCCTCGCCCTCATCTTTCTGGCGCTGCTCGCGGCGCTCGAGGCATCCGGCCGATCAGACGATCTCACCGGAACACCTGCCAAAGTCTTTGACGGCGACAGCTTTGTACTACGCACCGATCATGGGCTCGTGGAAGTGCGGCTCGTCGATATCGATGCTCCCGAGCACGGTCAGCCCTACGCCGACACCGCGCGCAGCGCGCTCGACAACCTCATCTGGAAGGAGCGATTGCGCGCCGAGGTAGTCGATGAGGATGTGTATCACCGCAAGGTCTGCCGCGTGTACCGGATGAAGGACGGCCTCTACGTCAACGAGCGCCTCGTGCGCGACGGCGACGTGTGGGTGTATCGCCGCCGGGTGCGCGACCTCAAGCTCTACAGCCTGGAGGTCGAAGCGCGCCGCGCGAAACGCGGTCTCTGGGCGCTGCCCGAACGCGATCTCGAGCCGCCCTGGCTCTGGCGGCGGCAACATCCCAGGGAGGGCAGCGGCAATCCGCGATCAGAACGTTGACAGCCCGGTCGCTTCCATCAGGCGATAGCGCCAGTAGCGGCCGAAGGATTGATCCTCATACGTCGGAAAGTCCGACGTGTACTCCCGTAGCGTGAGCGGATCGTTCTGCCAGAGCATGTCGAAGTAGCGCTGCACATCGAGCGCAATAGCGGCATCGTGGCCCGCGGTTACGGCCACATCCGCTTCGAGATTGTAGGCGCCAATATTGCGCCGGGTGAGGTTCGCGGAACCGAGCATCAGCCAGACACTGTCCGCCCGCTTCACGACGACGAGCTTCGTGTGGAATTGTTCCCCATGCGTGCGATACCAGCGCACCTGGATCACGCCGTTGCTTTGCCGGACCATTTCGGTTGCAACGGGCCTGTTCGGTACGCCGTCGCGCACGCGGCCGAAGGAATCCTTGTTTGGATCGAGAATGAGGCGAATCGCGATGCCGCGCCTTGCCGCTGCTACCAGGGTTTCGACGACATCGCGTTCCGATAGATAGAACATGGCGATATCGATCGAATCGCCGGGCACGGTGCTGTTGATCGTTTCAATCACCGCCTGTCGAATGGCGCTTTCAGTGAGGAGCTGTGCGGTCAGCGGCCCGCCAGCGTTCGATGAGTACAGACTCGGCGGACGCCAGCTCTGCCGCCAGCCGGAGAACTTCGCGACGGCGATTTCGCTTTCGAGCAGGTCTGCGACCAGCGACCCATGAATTTCCAGCGCGACGTTCGAGTGCGCACTGCTTGCGTCGTGCGGATTGGCGGAACTCACGATGCCGACGAGGCCGCCTGCGCCGTCGTCCGCGGCGATGATCTTGCGATGATTCGCTTTGAAATTAAGGAGAGTCAACCACGCCCGGAGCGTGACGGGTTCCGTGCCTTCATCGATCGGATTGGGCAGCCAGCCCCGTCCGGCGCCGTCTTTGGCCCACCAGCCGACGAACAGCCGATAGAGGCCGGAGTACAGCGCGTTCGAGTCCCGCAGCGGCTCAAGATTGGTAATCACGACGTCGATGCCCGTGGAGCGCAGGCGATCGATAGCCGATGCATGCGTCGCTCCGTACAGCTCGTTGACCGGATCCGTGATCAACAGAATCCTCAGCCCCGGGATAGATCGCTTGCGGGCGATCAGGCGGTCGGCGAGTTGCGAGCTCAACGGACGGTACGGCGGCGCCGCGTCGCTCGCAACCGTTCCGCGATCATCATTGAAGAGAAAATAATCGAGCACGACAAAATCGCGCGCTCGATCGACGATGCCGAACACCGTATCGAAGATCTGTTGCTGCACGATGCGCCGGCCGCGGCCGTCGACGACGTTGAGGTCATAGAGGAAGCGCACATCGCCGGCGTCGATGTTGACTGGCGTCGAGGCGACGCTCGTGCCCGGCGGCACGGGCTTGGTGGCGTTGTAATAGCCGGTCGCGGCCCAGGCGATGAGAACGGTGGCCATGAGCCAGCGTCGCCGCCAGCGCCGCGGGGGCGGTGGCTCGGGGGCAGAACCTGTGCTGTCGTCGGTCGAGTCCAAACCCTTAGGCGAATAGTTTCTGCAGCCGTTTCTGACCCGAGCGCTGTTCGGCGAGCAGCGCCAGGAGCTCTTCCGACGTCATCGCGTCGCCGAGCAGCCGCCCCTGTCCGAAGCTGCAGTGGTGCGCACGCAGGAAGCTCAGCTGCTGCTCCGACTCCACGCCTTCGGCCACCACTTCCATGTGAAGGCTCCTGCCCATGTCGATGATGGTCTTGACGATCGTCGCATCGTTGGCGTCGACCGCGGAATTGCGTACGAACGACTGATCGATCTTGAGCGTGCCGATCGGAAACTGCTGGAGCGCGGACAGCGACGAGTAGCCCGTGCCGAAGTCATCGATCGACAGATGCAGTCCCATGGCATACAGCTCATCGAGCAGCTTCAGGGTGCGCTTGGGATCCGCCATCAAGGTGGTTTCCGTGATTTCGAGCTCAAAGCAGGTCGGTGAAACTTCGTGCGCCGTGAACACGGACTTAAAGCGCGCGATGAAAGTCGTCTGACGGAGCTGACGCAGAGACAGATTGATCGAAACGCGCCCGGGATTCGCGACCTGGCGCTGCCACTTGCGGTAGTCGGCGCAAACGCGATTCAGTACCCACTCGCCGATCTCCAGAATGAGGTTGTTTTCCTCCGCAAGCGGTATGAACTGCGACGGCGGAATGTCGCCATGGCCGGGCAGGCGCCAGCGCAGGAGCGCCTCGGCTCCCACTATCGTGCCATCGTGCAGATCGACCTTCGGTTGATAGAGAATCACCAGTTCTTCACGCTCGAGCGCGCGGCGCAGCTTGCTCTTGAGCATCAGCCGTTCCACCGCGGCGGCATTCATCTCCGGCGAATAGAACGCAAAGCTGTTGCCGCCGTTCTGCTTCGAGTAGTACATCGCGGCGTCGGCGTTGCGAATGAGGTCAATGACGTTCTCGGCGTCATTCGGGCAGAAAGCCACGCCCACGCTCGCCGTGAGGAACACTTCCTGCTGCTGCACGTAGAATGCCTTGCCGATCTCGGCGAGAAGCTGCCGCGCGAGATGCGCGACCGGCCCGCGATTGTCGGCATCGCTCGGCAGACTTTCGATGAAGACCGCGAACTCATCGCCGGCGAGACGTCCGAGCACCGTTTCCTTCGGCAGAGTGCGCGTCAGTCTCTCGGTGAGCACCTCGAGTACCCGATCGCCGGCGTCATGGCCAAACGTGTCGTTCACTTCCTTGAAGCGGTCCATGTCGAGGTACAGCAGCGCCGTGACGCGGTCGTGGCGGCGCGAGCGCGCGATCGACTGCTGCAGCAGGTGCTGGAACTGCATCCGGTTCGGCACTTTGGTGAGCGCATCGTAGCGGGCGAGATAGCGGATACGGCGCTCGGCGCGCTTGCGCTCCGTGATATTGCGCGCGACGAAGATGTTGCCCTGAAACTGCGGATCCTCGGTGGTGATCTGCGAACCGGAGAATGAAACGGGAATGGTCTGCCCGGCGCGCGTGCTCACGACGGTTTCGCGTGTTTCCTGCGCGGCCTGATCGATGTTGAAGCTCGGCTGCTCGCTCTCGGCGATCACATGCAGAATCGATTTGCCGAGAATCTCCTCCTCGGAATATCCAAGGAGCTTGCGTGCGGCGTCGTTCACGCCCTTGATGGTGCCGTCCGGCGAGGTGACGAGCACCGCGTCGTTCATGCTGTTCAGCACCATGTTGAGGTAGTTCTTGGTGATCGTCGTCTGGCGCAGCTTCTGGCGCATGCGCTCGAGCGCTTCCTGCAACTCGCCGAGTTCGTCCTTGCGCACGACGCCAAAGGGACGGGTGTAGTCGCCCTGGCCAATGCGATCGGCGTTCCTGATGAGCGCCGAGATGGGCCGTTCGAAACGCCGGGCCAGGAGCCAGGCCACCACGAGGCTCGCGAAGACGAGCACGAGACAGGCAAGGAGCGCCGCGTAGGTCAAGGCACGATAGTTCTGATCCTGCTTGCGCTTCAGCTGCTCACGCAAATTGGCGAGCGTTTGCGTCAGCTGCGTGCGACTCATTTTCAACGTGACGCCGCCAAGTTTCGCGTTCGGCTGGCGCGCGTCATCGGTCGGCGTGTGCACGATCGCGGAGACTTCAAGCGGCGCGGCTGGCAACAGCGTGCTCGACTCGGGCGCAGAGTCGGACTGCGCGAACACCACGGTGCCGGTCGTGTCGGTAATCTCCACGGACTCCACATCGGCGCGGTCGAGGAGCGCGGCGGCGTAGCGCTGTACGGTCTGCAG
>JBGPLJ010000047.1:0-16304 GCA_041486385.1 Steroidobacteraceae bacterium | reverse complement strand
GCCAGACGTTTTTAAACCACCCCATCATCCTAAGGCGAGTATAACGGAGTTCCGCACCACGTCAATGAGAAAGGCGAGCTCTTTTTTCGTGATGGCGAGCGGGGGCATGAGCACTACGACGTCTGCCAGCGGACGCAGCCAAACGCCGCGCCGGATGGCTTCATCACATACCTTAAGCCCCATCCGCCGTTCAGGATCAAAGGGCTTTCCGGTCCGCCGGTTTTGGACGAGCTCGATGCCGACCATAAGACCGACCTGGCGGATTTCCTTTACATGGGGGTGGCTGGAAAGCGTCTCGAGGCCCCGGCGGAGCTCTTCCGCGCGGTCTCTCACATTCTTCAGCAGCCCTTCCTTCTTATAGAGCTCCAAGTTCGCCAAGGCGACAGCACAGGCCAACGGGTTCGCTGTATACGTATGGCCATGAAAGAAAGTCTTAAACTCGTCATAACGACCTAAAAACGCTTTATAAATGCGCTCCGTTGCAAGGGTCGCCGCGAGCGGCATATAGCCGCCGGTGAGACTTTTCGCCACGCAGAGAAAATCTGGCGATACGTTTTCCTGTTCGCACGCAAACATGGTGCCCGTGCGGCCGAAGCCGACCGCAATCTCATCGGCGATCAGATGGACTTCAAAGCGATCGCAGAGTGTGCGCAGCCCCTTGAGATATCCGGGGTGGTACATCCGCATGCCCGCCGCGCATTGCACCAGCGGTTCCACGATGACGCCTGCGATTTCACGTGCATGCCGCTCCAGCAGCTTTTCGAGATCGCGCAGTTTGCCAAGGCTATGGGCCTCCCACGACTCGCCGGGTTCACAGCTGTAGCAGTCGGGCGAGGGCGCCGTGAGCACGTCCATGAGCAGCGGCCGATAGATATCACGATAAAGCTCGACATTCCCTACGGCCAGCGCTCCCAGGGTTTCGCCGTGATAGCTGCCACTTAGCGTGACGAATCGTGTCTTGGTCGTACGCCCGACATTGCGCCAATAGTGAAAGCTCATCTTGATTGCGACTTCGACGGCCGCCGAGCCGTTGTCGGCGAAGAAACACTTCGTGAGCCCGGCGGGCGCAACGCGCATGAGCGACTCCGCAAGCTCGATCGCCGGTTCATGGGTGAAGCCCGCGAAGATCACGTGTTCGAGCCGTTCAAGCTGCGCCCTGAGCGCGGCGTTGATGCGTGGGTTGGCATGACCGAAGAGGTTGACCCACCACGAGCTGATCGCGTCGAGGTAGCGGTGACCGGCGAAATCCTCGAGCCAGACCCCGGAGCCACTGCGGATCGGAATCATCGGCAGCCACTCGTGATCCTTCATCTGCGTGCAGGGATGCCAGATCGCCGCGAGATCGCGGCGCGCAAGGCGCTCATTCAGATGTGAGGGCTTTAGCTCGGGCATGGGGTGCATTCGCGCGTGCGGGTGCGTCGAATTCTGGCATGATGCCGGTCGCTGTGACGACCGCGAGCGGAAAAAAAAGGCAAACGACGCCGCACGCCTGGCGCGTGCAGCGTAGCCGCGGAATTCTGCTAGGTGCGCGCCAGGTGCCGAGCCCGAACAGCGATGCGCGGCCAGCTCGTGTGCAACCGAGCTTGATTGTCGTTCACGGAATCAGTCTGCCGCCGGGGAAGTTTGGCGGTCCGTGGATCGAGCGGCTCTTCACCAATTCGCTGCCCGGCGCGCGGCATCCCTTCTTCAAGGGGCTCGCCGGTCTGAGAGTTTCATCGCATCTCGTGATTCGGCGCGGCGGGCGCGTCATCCAGTACGTTTCGTTCAAGCGCCGCGCCTGGCACGCCGGCGTCTCGAGCTACCGCGGGCGGGCAAGCTGCAACGATTTTTCCATTGGTATCGAACTTGAGGGTACCGATCGGCGGCCCTACACCAGCGCTCAATACCGGGTCCTCGCGCGCGTGATCAGCGCGCTGCTCGACACCTATGCGACGCTGTCGAGCGAGGCGATCGTCGGCCACAGCGACATTGCGCCTGGCCGCAAGACTGATCCCGGTCCTGCCTTCGATTGGCTGCGTCTGCGTGCGGTCATGGCGCGCAAAAGGCACGCTCCACGACGCGAGGCGCGGCCTTGAATCTCATTGCCCTCCTCGTGGCGCTGATCATCGAGCGCCTGACCACTCACTGGCTGCACCTCAGGGAGCCTCATTGGTTCGACAGCTATTTCGACTGGGCCCTGCGGCATTTTGGCAATCTGCGCGGGGCCCGCGTCGTCTGGATCGTGCTGGTATTCACCTTGCTGCCCGTTGTGCCTGTGGCCGCCGTGGCGCTCGTCTTCGATGAGTGGCTGTCGGGTCTCGCCTATGTCGCCTTCGCTGCGGTTGTCCTGGTGTTTTCGCTCGGACCCCGCGATCTGAAGGATGAGACCGATGACTATTGCGCGGCGCTTGCGCGGGGCGATGCGGCTGCGGCCGCAGACTATGCACGCGCGATCACGGAGCACGACGCGCGTCAACGCATGCGCGTGGCGCCGACTTCAGTCGAGCACGCGATCTTCGTGCAGGCAAATAACCGCATTTTCGGCGTGACTTTCTGGTTCATCGTGGGCGGCCCGGCGGGTGCCTGGCTCTTTCGCGTCAGCGACCTGATGCGCCGGCACGCGGTGATGGAGCATCGCGATCTGTTCGAGCACGAGGCGGGTGGCCTCAACTTCGTACACGCGCTGCAGGGCATCTACGCGGTGCTCGCGTGGGTTCCCGCGCGCCTCCTTGCGCTTGGTTACGCCATGGCCGGCAGCTTCGACGCCGCGTTCACGTCCTGGCGCGCGCTCATCAGTGAACGCCTGGGCTTCTTCGAGAACAACGATGCGATTCTGATGCACGTCGGACGCGGTGCGCTCGGTACCCGGGCTACTCAAGGGTCCGATCTCGAGCGTTGCCGCGGCGCTTTGCAACTCGTGTGGCGCGCGCTTCTCATCTGGCTCGTGGTCGTGTCGCTCCTCGTGCTGTTTGGCAGGATCGTATGAGCTGCGTGTGCCCGCGACGGATCGCCTGGGCGGCCATGGCATTGACTCTGGCGATGCCATACACACTCAGCGCCGCGCAGGCGGGCCCCGCCATGCGTATTGTCAGTCTTGCGCCGAACATCACCGAGCTGCTTTATTCGGTCGGTGCGGGCGATCACCTGGTCGCGGCGGTCGCATACAGCGACTATCCGCTGGCCGCGAAAAAGCTGCCGCGCGTCGGTGATGCCTTTCGCGTTGACTACGAGCGGGTACTTGAGCTCAAGCCCGATCTCATCATCACGTGGAAGGACGGTTCGCCGCCCGTGGTTGTTGAGGAGCTGCGCAGACTCAAGCTCCCGGTGCGGGAGCTGCGCATCGCCGGTCTTAGCGGTGTTGCCGACGCCTTGCGCGAACTCGGCGCGTGGACCGGCACATCCGCACAGGCAGAGCAGGTGGCATCGGGCTTTATGCAGCGACTCGCGGCGCTGCGCGCGGCCCACATCGCCGACGCGCCGCTCTCTGTGTTCTTCGAGATATCGGAGACCCCGCTCTACACGGTGAACGATCAGCATCCGATCAGCGAGGTCATCCGGCTCTGCGGCGGGCGCAACGTATTTGCGGACCTGACTGGACTCGCTCCCGCCGTCGGCATCGAGTCGGTGATCGCGCGCAACCCCGATGTGATTCTGGTTCCTGACGACGAGCCCACGGCGCTCGCGAGCTGGACTCGCTGGCCACGACTGGCTGCCGTGAAAAACCACAGCCTGTATTCCGTGAGTTCCGACCGGATTTCGCGCACAACGGTCCGTATTCTGGAAGGCGCCACAGAAATCTGCGCGAAATTGGCGGATGCGCGCAAGCGGCTGGCCGGGCCAGCGTCCGCGTCCTCAGCCGCGCGCTGAACTCTGACGCCATTGGGCGACAATCGCCCTGCGAGGTGGAGCAATGTCATACTTTCGTATCATCCGCGGGGGGCCCGTGGATGACCCCGTAGATGACCCCGTAGATGACTTTGAACAACGGTGAACTGATGGCAAGCAGCAGCATGCAACGGCGGTCCGTTTCCGAAATCGATCAGGACAAGCGACACGCATTGCGCGGCATCGCGGTTGCGGTCATCGCAGGTGTGCTGCTCGCCGGCTGCGGCAAGTGGTCGATGCCGAAGATGCATATGCCGAACTGGTTGTGGTGGAAGAAGCCGCCGCCCGAATTGCCGCTGGTCAATGAACTCGCGATCACGTCGCAGACAGCGAACGCCGTCGGCGAAAAGTTCGAGCAGCGGCGCGACTACGAAACACTTGCAATAGATGTCTACGGCGGCAGTGCCGGACGCATCTCGATGATCCGGCGCGATGCGGACAGGCCGTGGCCGTTTCATCTGGTGTTCCGATTCCATCTGTCCACGATCGCCACCTTCGATGCCTACGGCGATCAGCACATTCACATGACTCCCGGTGCCCCGAACACGAACGGCCTGGTCGTTGTGACTGTGCCAACGCACGTGTATTCGTCGCAGACCGAAACGGTGCGCATGGAATGGTCGACGGCAGCCACCCCGGTTCCGGTAGCAACACCGGCACCAGTAACGCCCTGAGCGCCACCGCGCCGGGCTAGTCTTCGCTTGGCGCGCCGCCGGCTGCGGCGATCTGATCCGCCTTGACCTTGCCGGCATCGAATTTTCGGGCGCCCGCGATCATGCGATCGATCGTATTGTCCCAGTCGGGTGCATCGCCACCACGCTGGAAGCGGATCGGGTTCACGCGCGCCACGACGAATGCCTTGAGATAGGGACTTGTCAACCCGCGTGCCTTGAGCTCCGCGACGCGTTCGCCCACCGCTGCATCGAGCTCAATCAATTTTCCGGCCCGCTTGCTGCGCAGCTCCAGTGCCGCCGGCAGCTTCGCACTCTGAAACGTTTCGCAGCGCTTGAGCACCGGGTTGTACGCGCCGCCCGCAAACCGGCCGTTGATCTCATAGCACAGACCGAGCGTGAGAAAGGCGGGCTCTTCGAATTCGAGCGCGAAGTCCTTCTCCGGCCGCGGATCGAGCTTCGCAAGCTCTCGGGCCATGCGCACGACCTCCATGGCCTTCTCTCTCAAGTTGTGCGCCTTTTCGGTGTTGAGCGCGAGGATTTTGTAGGCGATTTCGCGCTCGGGGACAACGAGCGCGACGATGGACCGCGCGCCGAGGGCCGTCATGCTCGCGCGGCGATGGTTGCCATTGGGCGTCCAGTAGGTTCCGTCGTCGTTGCGCACAACAATAATAGGATCGAGAAAGCGTCCGACCGCATCAAGCCGCGCCGTGAGGCGCTTGACGTGCGCTTCGGACAAATCGCGCTGAAAGGGGGTCGGTGCAACCTTGGCGAGCGGGAGCGCCGCGAGGCACTGCCAGGCACCCCCCAGAGGGTCGCGATAAACGCCGATCGAATACCCGCCGTCCGCCTCGATGTCGGTGATCAGCTGACGCATGGCAGCTGTCGGCTCCGCATCCGCCACCTGACGCGGTGTGAGGCCGCGCGAGGACTCCGCGGCAATTGCACGTTTCTTACGAGGCTTTCTTGCGGCTGCGGCCATGATCCATTTCCTCTTGAAGAGTCGATTCGCGGGCTAGGACTTGCGGCGCGCGGTGCGCTTGCGATTCGACGCGGACGATCGCTGCCACAACACTTCGCCGCGACGCGATCTGCGCGCGAGCACGCGTGCAAGCACGAACAAAAGGTCCGAAAGTCGATTCAGATAGCGGATTACCTCGGGAGCGACCGATTCGACTCGGGCGAGCGCACAACAGCGGCGTTCCGCCCGCCGCGTGATTGTTCTCGCGAGATGGCAAGCGGCGCCGGCGCGCCCGCCCCCCGGCAGAATGAAATCCTTCAGCGCTGGCAGCTTCGCATTGAACGCGTCGAGCTCGCGCTCGAGCCGCGCGACGTACGCATCTTCGATGATGCGAAGCCCGGGAATGCATAATTCGCCACCCAGATCGAAGAGGTCGTGCTGTACCTGGGTGAGGCTCGCGCTTATCGCGCGCGGAATTGCAGATTCAGAAAGCAGCACGCCGATCGCGCTATTGGCCTCATCGACCGTGCCATACGCTTCGACGCGCAGCGAATCCTTTGGCACGCGCGTCCCATCGCCGAGGCCGGTCGTGCCGTCATCGCCCGTACGTGTGTAGATCTTGCTGAGCCGGTTTCCCATGGCGGAAGCCTAACGGTCCGCGAGCGGCAGCGAAAGATAGCCCCCGGCACTACCGTTTCGGGCCGGGGATCGCCAGAATCGCGCTGACTGTCCCGTCGACCGCAGACCGCATGACCCAAAACTTGCTGATCACGCTGCTCGCCATCCTCGTCGTCCTGTCGCTTGTCGGCTATCAACGCGCCGCGGCGCGTGCCGAACGCGCGCGCCGTATCAACACTCTCAAGGGTAGGCCTCCCGTGACGCTCGACTTCACGACTCCCGAAGGTGCGGTGCTCATGCTCGAGGATGCCTTCCGCCGCCGCGATCTCGAAGCTGCCGTCGCCGCAAAGGATTTTGCGACTGAGGCAGAGCTCGAGCTGCTGGCGGCGGGCAGCCCAGAGCCACCGGCCAAGGTCGCTATTGCCGAGCGCGCGGCGAGCCTCGAAGCGAAATTCCGCGCGCTCATGGCGGGCTCGTGGCCTGACTTTTCCGCGGTCACGTCCTACTTCGTCGATGCCCATCCCTACATTCAACCTGTAGGCCACCTGATTGGCGCCAATCTGATCGTGGTCACCGAGATCAATCGCTTCGCGCAGGGCGGCTACTCCGAGCAGCGCATTCTCGCTTGTGAGACGCCGGGCGGCTGGCGTGTGCTCAACCCCATTACTTGATGGTTGCCGGCGGCGGCGCGCCGCCGAACCGATAGCGCGCGGCCACAAATATCCCACGGCGCGGCGTGTTATAGCCTTCGGCCAGTTGATAGCGCTCATCGAGCGCGTTCTCGAGCCGCGCATTGATGTCGAGCTGCGGTGTCAGTGACACGCGTGCCGTCAGATTGACGAGTGTGTAGGGCGCCAGCGTGACACTCGAGGGAAAGCCGAAGTCCTGGCGTGCGCCCGCCGTCAGCACATCGAGACCGAGTTGATAGCGGTCAAAGGCCTTCACCACCGATAAGCTCAGACTTGCGCGCGTGCGCCTGAGAAGCTGCGTGTCCTCGGAGATATTGCGCGGATCCTGCAGACTTCCGGCGACCTGCAGCTGCCAGCCCGCGGCGTTGATGCCATAGGAAGCCTCGATTCCTTCGATACGCGCACGTTCGACATTCTTGTTCACGCCGTCGAACGTGACGGGGTCGGTGACGACGAAGGTAATCAGGTTGTCGATGTCGTTGTGAAAGACGCTGAGCATGAAGCGCTCATGCGCCGCGCGGCGAAATTGCAGACCCACTTCGAAATTGCGGGAGGACTCCGGCGCGAGATCGGGATTGCCGCCAAAGCCAAAGCGATCGGTGCTGTCCGGCGCGCGATACGCGGTGCCGGCCGCTGCCAGCAGGCGCAAGCGCCTGCCAATGTCGTACCCATAGTCGACGTTCCACGTCGCTTTGCTGCCGGCGGTGTCGTGATCCGTGTAGCCAGCGGCAATGAGCGCATGATGACGCCCGTGGTCGAACCGGTCCTCGATGTAGGCGAGCGCAACATCTGTGTCGACATCGAATCCGCTGCCGAATTGCGCCGTCACGACGTGCTCGCGGCTCGCGAGCGCGCCGAAGGTGAGCGCGTTGTCATCACTCAATGTGAGATCGTTCTGCCATTCAACGCTATAGCGGCGCGTGCGCACGCGATCGGCGGACTGATTTTGCGCTAGATCGTTCTGCATCAACGTCGCTGCAACGCGCATGCGCCAATTGTCGCGTGCCGCGAATGCGGCTTCGAGCGCCGCGGCCTGATTGTCGAAGTCCTCATCGACAGGTGTCAGGAAGAAGTCCGAATACTGCGTCGTGCCCGACGAACTCCAGCCGCGGGCGCGGAGTTCGACAGGCCCGGCTTGCCAGCGGCCCTGCAGCGTGAAGGAGTGATTTCGATAGCCGCGATCGACGTCGTTGCCGGCGTGGGATGGAAATCCGTCGCTGTCGAGAAGATAGGCGCTGAAACCGACGCCGCTGCGGGCTGATTGCAATCCGCCGATAACGCTCACCTCGCGCGTGTTGTAACGACCGTAGCCAGCGAAGGCTTCGACGCCTTTGGTGCGCGCCCCCCGCGTGAAGATATTCACCACACCGCCGATTGCGTCGGAGCCGTAGAGCGTTGAACGCGGACCCTTCACCACTTCGATGCGTTCGATCGATTCGGGAGCGATGTTCTCGAGCGGAGCGCCACCGAGCGTGCCGGGATTGATGCGCACGCCGTCGATGAGCACGATCGTGTGATTGCTGTCGGTGCCACGCAGGAACAAGGAAGCGGGCTGGCCCGGCCCGCCATTGCGCCCGATATCGAGTCCCGCCTGAAATCGCAGGAGATCGGCAACGTCGGTGGCGAGCGAACGTTCGATATCGGCGCGGGTAATCGTCAAGACGGGCGCGAGAACTTGCTCTTCGGGCGCCGGTGTACGCGTCGCCGTAACGATCAGGTTGTCAGGAAACGTGGAGTCGGCGAATGCTATGGATGCCGACGAGATCGACAGCGCGATGGCCGAGGTCAGCAATGAAACAACGGAAAGATTCTTGCTATACATGACGTGGCTCCGCCTGCACGCCCGCAGGATTGAGTGCGCAAAGAAAACAGCGTGCGGAGGGGAGGTCGGGGAGGTTTAATTCCCAGGCCGTCGCCCGCCGCGACACTGGCTGTTTGCTGAGTCGGTCTCCGGGCTCTCGAGCTGCACACAGCGGAAGCCGCTGCGTGGCGCCGACATCGCCTTCCCACGCCGTCTTGCGGCGCAGTGGCTAGAGCCTCAACGGGCTCTGGATGCCGGAGATACTCGATTACCGTTGCGGGGGCAGCGCCGGAATTCAACCGGCTTCCCATTACTCAACAACGGGCGGCAATGTAGAAGTCGAGGGCGGTTGCTGTCAAGGCGCGCGATCCGCCCGGTTCATCTATTTGCTGGCTCTGCAGGCGCTGCGGCCGTTTTCGTGGCGGACCCGGTTTCAATGAGGTCCTTCAACCGCTGCATCTGTTGCGAGAGAACTGCATCGACGTTCGGCGCAACGCTCTGCAGGCCGTCCGGATAGTACCCGCCGACGTTGTACACGAGAACTACTTGCGAGCCGGGCTGCGACTGCGACGGCTTCGGGACAAACGAGAAGCTCAACGCTCCCGTGACCCCAGTCGTTTGCAGCGGCCCGAGCGCGCCACTCAATGTGACGCGCTGGTATGGCGCGATGAACACGACCGTCAGATGCAGCACGCCGCCGCCATTGGGCAGTTTTTCGCAGAAGCAGCCACCCGGTCGTGCATCGAGCGAAAGATTGGCGGCATCTCCGGAGTACGTGTGTTCCTTGTCCCACCACGAACCGATCTTCAGGAACGATGCGTACGCCTTGTCGACCGGTGCAGCGAGTTCGATCACCTCTTTGATCTTCATCGACACGGCGCTTGACTCCATGACCTCCGCGCTCGCGGTCGTGGAGAAGATTGAACTCAATGCGATGGGCGCGCAGAGAAGGAGGGTCAGGCGCATGGAAGATGCTCCGGGTTCTTAGTGCCAGAGGGCGAGAATGAGACCGTACAGAGTGAACTGCAGCGTGTGGTAGGCGCCGTTGATGATGAACAGGCGCAGACTCCGGCGTTCAAATAGGTAGTTGATGCCAATACTGGCGGCCACCCAGCACAGACCCGCGGAAAAGCCCGCGCCGAGTCCGAGAGCGAGTGAAGGTTTGGAGCCTAGAAACAGCGCGAAGACCAAGGCTGCGACGAACGACAGCACGAACGCGCCGCCCAGGATGAGTCCCTGATTGGATGCTTTCAGTCGCTCATCGCTGATCTCAGCGGCCTTCTGCCACGACTTCATGAAAAGCAGCGGCGAATACCACAAGCCACCGAGCGCGAATGCCGAAACGGCTGCCGCCGTGACGGCGAGGAAGTTGATGTCGCTCATTGCATTGCTCCCAGCGGGGAATCCCGTTGTCAATTGTCATTGGTTGTTGCGCGCGGACTCACGAGCAGGCGCTCGAACAGAACTTTGAGCTGCCGTACGCTGGCGTCGAAATGTCCGACGTTCCGATAAGTGCGCGCGAGCATCACGCCGCCTTCCATCGTTGTCAGAACAAATTGCGCGAGCTCGCGTCGATCGGTGTCTGCAGGAAGACGCGCCGACGCCGCGTCAAGACAGCCCTCAATCGCGTCCAGCCAGCGCGTGAAATTTTCGACGAGACGTTCCCGCACGATTGGATCGGGTTCGTGGATTTCGAGCGCGAGGCTCCCGATCGGGCACCCGTAGGTACAGTCGGTTTCCACGATGCTGTGTCGATAGCGATCAAGCAGTTTGAAGATGCGTTCAATTGGGTCGGCCACACCTTCCCAGGCTGGATTGAGCAGCATCTCGCCGATGCCGTCTCGATAGGCCTCGAGAACCGCGACCAGCACGTCCTGTTTGCCCGGAAAGAAGTGATAAAGGCTCCCGCTATTCACATCAGCCGACTTCAAGATGTCAGCGATGCTCGTCGAGCCGTAACCCTTCTCCCAGAAAAGATGCATTGCGGCGAGTACGATTCGCTGTCTGGTATCCAATGCATTGATTCTAGTATTAGTTGAATGACCAATCAAGTCGGAAGTCGATCCAAGCTTCTGCCGTAGCGCAAATTCGCGTGAGCCACTGCAATAGCGGCCTCAGCGTGCACTGGCGCCCCCTGGCGCGGCATCGCTTACCATCGTGCCCACATGACACCTTTTCTGAGCACGGCAATCGCGGCCGCTGAGGCGGCCGCAGGCATCATCAAACGGCTGTATCTCGAAGACATTCCTGTCGACTACAAGGCCGACCAATCTCCCGTAACGCGGGCCGATGTGGAATCCGAGCGGGCCATTCGCTCGATCCTGCAGGAGCGGTTTCCGGACCATGGCTTTTACGGCGAGGAGACGGGGCGCGCGCGCAACGACTCCGAATATATCTGGCTGGTCGATCCAATCGACGGCACCAAGGCGTTTGTGCGCCGTTATCCGATGTTCTCGACACAAATTGCTCTGATGCATCGGTCGGAGCTGATTCTGGGCGTGTCGAGCGCCCCGCTTTACGGTGAACTTGCCTACGCGGAGCGTGGTGCTGGTGCATGGCTGAATGGCGTCCGCATCGGCGTGTCGTCCGTCGACAGGATCGAAGACTGCGCGTTGTCGACGGGAAACCTGCGTACGCTTGCAAGCGGCACACGCTGGCCCGCTTATGGACGCCTCGTCAGCCGCGTCAATCGCATTCGCGGCTATGGCGACTTCCTGCACTATCACCTGCTCGCGAGTGGCCGCATCGACGCGGTCCTTGAGAGTGACGTGAATATTCTTGATATCGCAGCGCTGGTCGTGATCGTGAGGGAAGCGGGCGGCACGTTTCGCGATCTCGAGGACCGCGACATCGGTCTTGAAACGACGAGCGTGCTTGCTTCAAATGGCCGCCTGCAGGATCAGCTGCGGACTGCACTTGGATAGGAGTGCGCCTCAGCCGGAAACCTTGGCGCGCATGTAGTCAATCGCCCGGGACACCTCTGCACGCAGTTCTTGCGCGAGCCTGCGCAGCTCATCGCTGTGACCGGAGCGCGCGGCCTCCTCCAGTCGTCCTGCCGCGGCGTTGGTTGCACCCGCGTACATATTCGCGCTGGCCCCTTTGATCGCGTGCGCGTGATCCTTGACGGTCTTGTGATCGTCACCTGCGACCGCGGCCGCGATCGCGGCGAGCGCTTCGTCGCCGCTTGCCACGAACAGGTCAACGAGTTCACGGGTCATCTGCTCGTCGTTATCCGTTGCTTCCAGAAGTGCAGGCCAATCAACCGGAGTGTTGGTATTCATTGGAATGGCGTCCGGCGCGCCTCTTGGCGCGCGTCGTGAACGTTTCAGATCGTCGTGCAAATGCAGCTCGAGCGCGGCGAGCAGTTTCGAGCGATCGAGCGGTTTGGTCAGGTAGTCATCCATCCCGGCCGCGCGGCACTTGGTGTCATCGCCTTTCATCGCGTGAGCGGTCAAAGCGATGATTGGAGTGCGATGCTCCCGCGTCTCAAGACGCCGAATCTCGCGCGTCGCGCTGTAACCGTCGAGGTTCGGCATCTGGCAGTCCATCAGGATCAAATCAAAGCGGCCGCTCTTCCATGCGTTTACCGCTTGCGCGCCGTCGCCTGCGACCTCCACCTCGAAGCCAAGCTTCTCGAGCGTAGCGCGGGCAACCTTCTGATTCACAAGATTGTCTTCGGCAAGCAGAATGCGCGTCGCGCCGTCGATGCGCAGCGCTCGTACATGATGTCGTGTTACGAGGGGTTGCGTATGCAGCTGCCACGCTGCCGCGCTGTTCGAAAATACGAGACTGAGACAGCCAACGAGTTCGCGCTGAGTGATCGGTTTCAGCAGATAAGCGGCAAACCCGAGTTCGGAGAAACGTTGCGCATCGCCGCGATGCCCGGCGGACGTAAGCAGGACCAGGCGCGTCGCTTTGAGCCGCGCGTCTGCATTGATGCGAGTTGCGAGCTCAGCGCCATCGCATTCCGGCATGTGAAAGTCGAGCAGAGCTACGTCAAAGTGCTGATTGGCGACTGCCGCGTCGATAAGCTCCTGCATGGCCTGCTCGGCGTTGGCAGCGACCACCGCGTTGAGGCCACAGATGGCGAGTTGACCGGAGAGCACGCGGCGATTGGTGGCATTGTCATCGACGACGAGAACGCGACGTCCCTCGAAGCCTTGCTCCTGGGCGTCGAGATCGATGTGCCTGCGCGCCGCGATGCCGAACCGCGCGGTGAACCAGAATGTGGATCCGACACCGACTTCGCTCTCGACGCCGGTCTCGCCGTGCATGAGCTCGACAAGGCGTCGCACGATCGACAGACCAAGCCCCGTGCCCCCAAACCTGCGCGTCGTCGACGCATCGAGCTGTGCGAACGGGAGGAACAGACTGTCGAGCTGATCCTTGGGTATTCCCGGCCCAGTGTCGCGCACCGAGCAACGAATCACCGTGCCGGCGGCGCTTGATTCCACGACTCGAACGTCGATTGCCACTTCGCCGCGCTCGGTAAACTTGACTGCGTTGCTGCCAAGATTCACGAGAATCTGCCGCAGGCGGCCCGGATCGCCCTGCACGAGATCGGGCACGGCGGGATCGATGTTGGCCGTGAGTTCCAGCCCTTTGGCATGGGCTTGCAGCGCCAGGAGACGCCCGACGTCCTCGGCGGTGTCGCGCAGGTCCATGTCGATCGTTTCGAGATCGAGCTTGCCGGCTTCGATCTTGGAGAAGTCGAGGATGTCGTTGATCACGGTCAGTAAGGCCGTCGCGCTGTCGCGTATCGTTTCCGTATAGTCGCGCTGCGTGACGTCGAGCTGGGTTTCAAGCAGCAGCTCGGTCATGCCGATGACGCCGTTCATCGGCGTGCGAATCTCGTGGCTCATGTTTGCGAGGAACGCGCTCTTGGCGCGACTTGCAGCGGCGGCCGTTTCCGTCGCTTCGATCAGCGCCTCCTGATACTGACGCCGCTCGGTGACGTCTTGCAGCGCCCCCGACATCCGCAGCGGCGAGCCATCGGGGCTGCGTTCACAGGTTCCGCGCGACCGGAACCAGCGGAAGTCGCCGGTCTTGGTGCGGACGCGGAACTCCACGTCGTACGGCCCGGCACCCGCCAGATGCCGCTTGAATGCCTGCTGCTGCATATCGATATCGTCAGGATGAATCAGTCTCGCCATCACTTCACGCGTCGGCGGCAGTTCGCCGTGTTCATAGCCGATCAGTTCCATGAAGAAAGGAGTGAGCCAATAGGCGTCGGTCGCCACGTCATATTCCCAGGGCCCGTCGCGAGTTCCGCGCACCGAACGCGCGAGCCGTTCCTCCGCAAGCCGGCGGGCTTGTTCGAGGTGGCGCTGCTCGCTGACATCAACGACGCACCCGACCACGCGCTGCGGTTGCCCCGAACTTGACGCGATGACGAGCCGGCGGCTCAACACAAAACGATAGACATTCTGCAAATCGCGCAATCGGTATTCGATGCCGTGCGTGTTGCCGTCGCTGTCGACACTACGAAGATACTTCAGTACCCGCTCGCGATCGTCGGGGTGTACCAGGGCGAGCAGATCGCTGCCGTCCGTACCCGTGCCAGTCAAAGGATTCAAACCAAGTTGCTCGAGCAGGCGGCCCGATCGGATGGTTTCGCCCGAGACCAGATCGCGTTCAAACACGAAGCCGTTAAGCGCGTCGGTTGCCAGCCGAAACCGCTCCTCGCTCCCATGGAGAGCCCATGCCTGCCGTTCTTGCATGTTGCGCCGGCGCGAAGTGCAGCTTACGACCACGAACCAGACGACACCGACGAGCAACAGGCGATTTACGATGAACTCAAACGCGCCGCCCGAAACCGGCGTGAGCAGCGCCTCCAGCATTACCAGGACCGAAGCGACCGCAGCCGACACGATCAGGTCGCCGGGACGTCGCGACCAGAGGCTGAGGAGCACGGGCAGAATGTAGCCGGCACTCAGCATCGTGTACGACGGCAGCGCTCGACCGGCAGCGAAGATGGCGAGCGCAGCCGCGAGTACCACGAATAGGTTGTGCCTGGTGAGCCAGGAACTTGTGGCGGCTTGCGCGATGTCGACGCGAATGCTGCTTTGACCCGACATTGAGACGATGCCTTGCTCGGAACTCCCGGCACCGGCTTATCGGTTGCAGCAACTGATTCTGAAGAATTGGAGCCCGCGGATTAGGCTGCAGTGGTCTGCGAAGTCCGGGCAAAACGGCTGGATGCGCCGTCCATCACACTACTGCGTTGCAAAATCAGGGCTTTCTGTCTCTGCTATCCGGCGCTGACGAGGCGCTCTATGCATCGACAAAGAATCGTCGGCCGTCGGCCGTCAATTCCGCAATGTGCGTGCGATAGACCCGCGACAGGGACGCCGCCGTAACGACGTTTCGGGTAGGTCCAAAGGTCCAACGACCGTCTCGTTCGAGGAGCAGTGTGTGGTCGGCGAAGCGTTCGGCCTGGTTGGCGTCGTGCAGCGTTGCGATGACACATGCGCCGGCAGCGGCGCGCTCCTTGAACAGTTTGAGCGTCGTGATCGCGTGGTGCGGGTCGAGGTGATTGGTCGGTTCGTCGAGCAGATAAACCGCAGGCTGCTGGACCAGGATCGTCGCGATCGCGAGGCGTCGACGCTCCCCGCCCGACAGGGTCGCGACCTCACGTTGATCGAAATCATGCAGGTCGACCTCGGCGAGAGCGCTGCGTGCCAACGCAACGTCGTGAGGAGACTCCCAGTCCCATAGCCCGAGATGCGGATGGCGCCCGATCAACGCGAACTCGAGGACCTTGGATGGGAAGGGATCCTCGTCGGATTGAGCGACCAGGCCGATGCGGCGCGCGCGGACTCTACGCGGCCATTGCGCCAGCGGCCGTGCGTCGAGAAGCACTGTGCCGCGAACAGGGGGCCGAGTGCCGGCAAGTGAATGCAGCGTCAGCGTCTTGCCGACGCCATTCTCACCGAGTATTGCGATGAACTCGCCTGCATGCGCGCGCAGATTGAGCTGCTGCACGAGCAACCGGCCAGCGACGGCGACATCAAGCTGCTGCGACTCGATCAGTGCGCCCACTATGGGTGTTTCCAGCTGATTTCACGTGCGGACTTGGGACCGATAACGGCGGCGTCGAGCGAATCCGGCATATCCCAGGTCGTCGGTGACAGCATCATGCGCCCGGCCATTATTTCGACACGCGACTGGGGCGTAAGAGGTTTCCGATCGGGTTCGGCGTAGCCGTCCGGATAGCTCGGTTCATCGGTGTCCGGGTTGTACTTGTCGGTAGCGCCGAGCGTGTGCATCAGCTCGTGGGTGATCACGATGTCGTTGGGTGCGGTCGCGCGCTCAGCGGCGAAAGCGTACACGACTCCAACCATTCCCTTTTCGAGGCCGAGCGAGTGCGGTACGGAGTCGGTGATGTCGGGATCGTGATACAGGACAAAGAGCTGCGCATCCGGCGTCGCTTCGTTCCGGCCGCGGGTGACACGCCAGGCCCAGTATCTAAGCTTCAAGGTCCACAACATGGTTGTGAATACGCCCGGGCTTTGTGGCAAGGCCGGTGGCAACTCCAGAATCGGCGCGTAGAGATGGGTTTCAACGGGGTGTGCGAGTGGCAGCGCATAGCGCGTGCCCTCGCGTGCAAAGAATCCATCGATGGCCGCAAAGGCCGTCTTGTCGAGTTTTGCGACGTAGCGCGAGCTGACGTCGGTGCCGTCCGCATTGATCGGGTAAAT
>JBGPLJ010000046.1:0-16358 GCA_041486385.1 Steroidobacteraceae bacterium | reverse complement strand
AGGTTCGATCCCGACGAAGCGACGCCGTTATAAGGTGCGTTGCCGGTCGCCGACGGGCGTCCCCAGAAGTACTTCGGCGCAGTGAAGTTCTGACCGATGAGCGTCGAGCCGATGGCCTTGCCGTCTTTCAATATGAGGCTGCCCGCTGCCTGGGCGGGAAACGCCACCTTGGCAATCCCGGTGACCACGAGCGGGTAGACGACGCCCGTTAGCAGGGTCATCAACAGCAGGAGCGTAATCGCGGGACGAATCAATGTGCGCATGATGGCGGGCCTCTCAAGTCCAGTGAGCGGCAGCAAGACCGAGATCGATCAGCTTGATGCCGAGAAACGGCACGATGATGCCGCCAAGTCCGTAGACGAGAAGATTGCGGCGCAGGAGCACGGCCGCGCCGAGCGGCCGGTACTTCACGCCCTTCAGCGCGAGCGGAATCAGCACGACGATGATCAGTGCGTTGAAGATGACGGCCGAGAGGATCGCCGAGTAGGGACTCGCAAGGTGCATGATGTTGAGCGCGTTCAACTGCGGGTAGGTCGTTGCGAACGCCGCAGGAATGATCGCAAAGTACTTGGCGACGTCGTTCGCGATGCTGAAAGTCGTGAGCGAGCCGCGCGTCATCAGCATCTGCTTGCCGGTCTCCACCACCTCGATGAGCTTGGTCGGATTCGAGTCGAGATCGACCATGTTGCCGGCTTCCTTCGCCGCCTGCGTGCCGGAATTCATGGCGACGGCGACGTCCGCCTGCGCGAGCGCCGGTGCGTCGTTAGTGCCGTCGCCCGTCATCGCCACGAGCCGTCCCTGTGCCTGATGCTCGCGAATGAGCCTGAGCTTGGCTTCGGGAGTCGCTTCCGCGAGGTAGTCATCGACGCCCGCCTCGGCAGCGATCGCCGCGGCGGTGAGCTTGTTGTCGCCGGTGATCATGATCGTCTTGATGCCCATGCGGCGCAGTTCCGTGAAACGCTCCTTGATGCCGCCCTTCACGATGTCCTTGAGTTCGATCACGCCCAGCACCCGGGGTCCGTCGCTCACGAGCAGTGGCGTGCTGCCGCGGCGCGCGACTTGATCGACCGTCTCCTGGATGCCTTTCGGAAATGCGTGTCCCTGGCCCTCGATGTACCTGCGTATTGAGTCGGGCGCGCCCTTGCGGACATGCCGTTCGCCGATATTCACGCCGCTCATGCGCGTGTGGGCCGAAAACGGCACGAACGTGGCACCCAGGGCCGTGAGATTGCGTTCCCGGATGTTGTAGCGCTTGGCCAGGACGACAATGCTCCGGCCTTCGGGTGTTTCGTCGGCGAGCGATGCAAGTTGCGCAACGTCCGCGAGTTCCTGCTCCGTGGCGCCGGGAGCGGGAATAAAGGCCGCAGCCTGGCGATTGCCGAGGGTGATCGTTCCGGTCTTGTCGAGCAGCAGCACGTCGACGTCGCCCGCGGCCTCGACGGCGCGGCCCGAGGTCGCGATCACGTTGGCCTGCATCATGCGGCTCATGCCGGCGACACCGATCGCAGACAGCAATCCACCAATCGTCGTCGGAATGAGGCAGACGAGGAGCGCGATCAACGCGGTAATCGTGACGGGTACACCAAGCTTGCTGACTTCGACGCTGTAGATCGAGTAGGGCAGCAAAGTCGCTGTCGCGAACAGGAACACCAGCGTGAGCGCGACGAGGAGAATCGTCAGCGCGATCTCGTTCGGCGTCTTCTGACGCTTGGCGTTTTCGACCATGGCGATCATGCGATCGAGGAAAGTCTCGCCGGGATTCGCGCTCACGCGCACGATGATCCAGTCGGAGAGCACGCGCGTGCCGCCGGTCACCGCCGAGAAATCGCCGCCCGATTCGCGAATAACCGGAGCCGACTCGCCGGTGATTGCGCTTTCATCGACCGAGGCGGCGCCTTCGATGACCTCCGCGTCCGCCGGAATGATGTCGCCCGTTTCCACGAGCACGATGTCGCCTCTGCGCAGCTCATCTCCTCGCACTCGTGTCGGCGTCGCACGCGCCTTCGCATTGGCCAACTTCTTTGCGAACACCGTCTGTTTGAGTCCGCGGAGCGCAGCCGCCTGTGCCTTGCTGCGGCCCTCGGCGAGCGCCTCGGCGAAATTCGCGAACAACACGGTGAACCAGAGCCAGACCGTGACCGCGAGAATGTACCAGGCCGGTGCCTCGCCTTGGCCGGCGAGCGCCTGCACCCAGAGGATCGTCGTGAAGATGCTGCCGACATACACGACGAACATCACCGGATTGCGCCATTGCGTGCGCGGATCGAGCTTGCGCAGCGAATCGGTGAGCGCCGGTACCACCAGCGCGCGATCAAACATGGAGAGCTTGCGATGCGTCATGGTATTCACTCGTTCAATGCGCGGGCCAAAGCATCAGATGCTCGACGATAGGTCCCAGCGCGAGTGCAGGGACAAAGGTGAGGGCACCCACCAGCAACACGGTGCCGATGAGCAGGGTCACGAACAGCGGTCCATGTGTCGGCATGGTGCCGGCGGTCACCGGAATTCGCTTCTTGGCGGCGAGTGAGCCCGCGACCGCAAGCACGGCAACAATCGGCCAGAAACGACCGAGCCACATCACGATCCCGAGCGCCGTGTTGTAGAAAGGAGTGTTCACCGAGATTCCGGCAAAGGCGCTACAGTTGTTATTGCCCGCCGACGAGAACGCATAGAGGATTTCGGCAAAGCCGTGCGCGCCGGGATTCGCGACGCCCGCCCTGCCGGCGTCGACGCTGACCGCGATCGAGGTGCCCACGAGCACGATGAAGGGCATCACGAGAATCGCGACCGAGCTCATCTTCATCTCGAAGGCTTCGATCTTCTTGCCAAGGTACTCGGGCGTCCGGCCAATCATGAGTCCGGCGATGAAGACGCCAATGATGGCGAAGATCAGCATGGAATAGAGGCCCGTGCCGACGCCGCCGAAGACCACCTCGCCGAGCTGCATCTGAAAGAGTGGTACGAGGCCGCCGAGGGGCGTGAAGGAGTCGTGCATGCTGTTGACGGCGCCGCAGGACGTGCCGGTCGTTGCAGTCGCGAAGAGCGCGGAGGCGCCGATGCCGAAGCGCGTTTCTTTGCCCTCCATGTTTCCGCCGGATTGCGTGGCGCTGACTTTCTGATCGACGCCGAGCGCTGCGACGCGCGGATTGCCGCCCTGTTCGTTGGAGACCGCAACGCCCAGGAGCGCCACGAACAAGATGAGCATCGCTGCGAACACTGCCCAGCCCTGCCGGGTATCGCCCACCATTCGCCCAAATGTGTACGTGAGCGAGGCCGGAATGATCAGGATGGCGAGGATCTCGAGGAAATTGGTGAGCGCTGTCGGGTTCTCAAAGGGGTGAGCGGAGTTCGCATTCAGGAAGCCACCGCCGTTGGTGCCGAGCTCCTTGATCGATTCCTGTGACGCAATCGGCCCCATGGGCAGCGTCTGCGTCTGCGCCGCCTCGATCGTCGTAACGTCCTTGTACGCCTCGAAGTTCTGAATAGCCCCCTGCGAGGCGAGGACGAGTGCCAGCACCGTCGACAGCGGGAGCAGGATATATAGAGTGCAGCGCGTGAGGTCGACCCAGAGGTTGCCGATGGACTTCGAGCTGTGGCGCGCGAGTCCGCGGACGAGTGCGATGGCAACGACGATACCCGTTGCCGCCGACAGGAAGTTCTGCACGGCGAGGCCTGCCATCTGCGTGAGATAGCTCATCGTCGACTCGCCGGAATAGCCCTGCCAATTCGTGTTGGTGATGAAGCTGACGGCCGTATTGAACGAGGAGTCCGGCGAGACGTTCGCGAAATGCTGCGGATTGAGCGGCAGCCAGAGCTGCAATCGCTGCAATAGATAGACGGCGAGCGCGCCGAGCGCATTGAAAAGCAGAAGGGCGAGCGTGTAGCGCTTCCAGCCCATCTCGGTGGCGGCGTCGACCCCGCTCGCCCGGTAGAGGAAGCGTTCGACTGGCGCGCCGATCCGGAGCGCCCATATCGGCTTGCCCTCCATAACGTTCGCGATGTAGATGCCGAGAGGCTTGATGCACAGGAGCAGCACGCCCAGCAGGACGACGACAAGAGTGAGAGTCGCGGCCGTCATTAGAATTTCTCCGGCTTGAAGAGCGCGATCAGCAGGTAGATGAAGAGTCCAGCCGTGAACAGCACGGCAAGCAATGCGACCCAGCTCATTCGATTCCTCCCAGGCGCGCGATTGCCACGGTGATCCAGCAGCTCAATGCGAGCAGAGCAACGACGCCAAGCACGAATATCGCGTCCATAGACCCTCCGAAAGTCACGTGAGGCTAGGCTGATGCATGTAAGGATTCTGTAGGGATTTGTACGGGGTGTCCGGTACCATCCGGCCCATATGGCAGCGATTGAAGATCCCCGGCGCCTGTTAGCCGAGGCCGTGCAGCTCGAGCGCGCCGGTCGCCTCGGCGATGCAGAGGCGGCCTATCAGCGCGTGCTTTCCCGCTCACCTGCGTTGCCGGACACTTGGTACAACCTCGCGCTCGTGCAAAAGAAGCTAGGGCGCTTCGACGCGGCGCTCGCCTCGTACCAGCAAGCGCTGAATCAGGGGGTGGCACAGCCTGAGGAAGTGCATCTCAACCGGGGCGTGATCTATTCGGATTGCCTGCGCCAGGACGACGCGGCGGAAAGTGAATTGAAGACTGCGCTGCAACTCAATCCGAAGTATGTTCCAGCGCTTTTCAATCTCGCCAATCTCTACGAGGATCTGGGAAGACGCGATGAGGCGCTTGCTCAGTACGAAGAACTCCTGGCCATTGCGCCCGACTACTACGAAGCACTAGCGCGTTACGCCAGTCTCAAGGGGGTCTCGGGGCCGGACGATTCGCTGGTCACAAAGCTGAAACAGGGAATCGCAGATTCGCGCGCCACCGCGGCAGACAAGGCGAGTCTCGGCTTTGCGCTCGGTAAGGTGCTCGATGCCTGCGGCGCATACGATCCGGCATTTCTGGCGTACGCCAACGCGAATCAGTACAGCCGCGAGAGCGCTGCGGCGGGGAGCGTGCTCTACGATCGCCTTCAGCAGGAGCAGCTGGTCGACGAGTTGATCGCCACTTTCGCACCGGGGCGGTTCAAGCCGGCCACTTCAAGTCTATCTGCTGCGCCGATATTCATTTGCGGCATGTTTCGCTCAGGCTCCACACTCACCGAGCAGGTGCTGGCGGGTCACTCAAAGGTCAAGGCGGGCGGTGAGATCGACTTTATTCCAGCGCTGGTGCGGACTGAACTCGCGCCGTTCCCCGCTCGCATGGCGCAGGTATCGCCGCAGCAGCTGGAGCAATACGCCACGCGCTATCGTGAGCAGTTGTCGAAGCTCTTTCCCGGCGCCGGGCACGTCACCGACAAGCGCCCCGACAATTTTCTCTATATCGGACTCATCAAGAGCCTCTATCCGAATGCGAAGATCATCCACACCACGCGCGAGATGCTGGATAACTGTCTCTCGATCTATTTCCTGCATCTCGATCACAGCATGGGTTACGCGTTTGATCTCATGGATATTGGTCACTACTACCGGCAATACCGGCGGCTGATGGCGCATTGGAAGTCGCTCTACGGCGCCGACATTCTCGACTTCGACTACGACGCCTTCGTGCGCGGACCGAAACCCGCCGTCGAGAAGCTGCTGGCCTTCTGCGGACTCGAATGGGAGGAGAGCTGCATTTCTTTTCAGGGCGTGCGCAACGCCGTGAAGACTGCGAGCGTGTGGCAGGTGCGCGAGCCGCTCTATCAGCGATCGTCAGGACGTTGGCGAAACTATGAGCGGCAGCTCGTGCGGCTGCGGGAATATCTGCGCGATCTGAGTCGATGATATGTGGGAGGGATGCAAGGAGTGCTAGCTATGAAATATGCGTCAGTAGTCCTTGGACTTCTTTGGCTCGTCACGGGATGCTTCTCAGGTCACGTCATTGAAATCAAGATGCCGCTGTCTGCGGTGGACGCACGCGCTACGCAGGAGAAAATAGTCCTCGATAGCCTGCGTGAAGTTGCTCAGGAACTCGGCATGCACGTTGATGACCCAATTCGTCTACAGAATGGGTACGTTCAATATGTGGCTAAGTATGGCACGGGGGCAGTGAGCGGATTCGCGATTGTCGTAGCATTCAGCGACCATGTGAGTATTGCATTCCGCTCACTGGAAGATGTGCCGGAGACAACGGCAGAGCGAGCATTCGCCCTGTTCAAACAGAAGCTCGACCGGCGTGGCATGACCTACACGGTGCGTAGAGTTTGACTTCACTTGTGCGCAGGGCGCGCTTACGAGTGGCGCTATCAACGAGTTGGCGGCATGGGTAGCCTCAATGACCTGTCATTCGATGAAGAATCATCGGGACTCCGCGCGCAAGAGGTGAACGAAAATCTCAGGCGCCAGAGGGACACGCTGTACGCCTTCTTTCGCGACCAGTTTTCGGGTTGTTGTCGTGCGTTGCGCGATTGCAGTCCCCACATAGCTGACCCTTACCGAGCGCCCCTGGCACCGAACCTGCATTGAATTAGGCATGCAGGTCCATACGGCACGCAAATCGATGCTTCCGTGTGCGCAAGCGGCCATGGCTCGCCGCAAAAGCGGCAGCTGTTTGCCGTCTATTGCCGCCTGGCATCACATTTCCAGACGGTGAGGAGCGCTCCATGTCAGTAGGCAGTATTTCGGGTTCGGCAATCGCTGCAAGTCAGATGCTGAGCTTGAATCCGCAGGTCCGTACCCCTGGCGGAGATGGCGACGGTCACGGCCATGGTCGTGTGCACCGAGGCGGTGGAGGTGGTCTGTTCAGCAGTCTCTTGCAGGCGTTGCAGCAGATTGCGGCGGGGCAAAGCACGTCAGCCGCATCAGCCGCACCGAGTGACGCTAGTACAACTAGCGCGACCGCCGGCGATACGACCGGTACCGCCGCGGCAACCGACACTACGGCGAGTTCAACACTCAGGCAGGATCTGCACGCATTCCTGCACGCCTTGTTTCAGGCTTTGAGAGAGGCGCGCGCAGCAAGCGCAACGGGCACAGATACAACGAGCGCGAGCGCGAGCGCAGCGACCGCGGCAGCCGGCGTAGCCAACGCGAGCGCAAGCACCGCCACGACCGACAGCGACGGTGACAATGACGGCAGCGGTGCATCGCCCGCCAGCGCCCAAGGGGTGGGTCAGTACCGCAGCGGTCTCGTTTCGAGCCTGCAAGCGCTCATTCAACAGCTGAGCGGCGGAACGACGAATTCGAGTCCGACGGGCGTATCCGATCTGACTTCGACGTTTCAGACGCTGATAAGGGACTTGACGGGGAGTGCCCCGCCGTCATCTACGTCGACTTCCACCTCGGATCAGTCTTCAACGGCTTCACTGCAGAGTTTTCTGCAGCAGTTTCTGCAGAATCTGCAGAGCCGAGGCCACCAAGGGCTCGCGCCAATAGGAGTCAGCGTCAATACGACCGCCTGAGCGCTCGTCGACCCACTCGCGCGCTAGGGCCGCGCGAGCATCTGATCGACAGTGCGGTCGCTCAAGGTACGTTCGCTGCTCGGATCGCGTCGCGTAGCAGCCGGTGCACTGCTCATATCGACCGAGCCGTTGAACTGCGCACCTTCGACGATGCCGACGCGCGGCGCAGAGATGTTGCCGCGCACGTTAGCCGTCGCCGACACGTTCACCGCAGCGCTGCCGTGCAGATCGCCCTCGACCGTGCCTTCGATCACGATGTTGCGCGCGTGAATATCGCCGATCACCACGCCGTCCGCGCCTACCGTGACGCTCTGCGTGTGGCGGATCGACCCCTCGACGCGACCCTGCAGCACCAGATCTTCCTCAGCCGAGAGCTCGCCCTTGAAGACGAGCGTCTTGCCGAGGACCGACACCTTGCGGGCGTTTGTTTCCGGCGTGGGGACAGAGGTATCTCCAAATTGCGGAGTCGGCCGGCGCTCGGTGTTGATCGGAGCGCGGTCGCTTTGCGTACTGAATACCGACATCAGGATTCTCCTTAGGCTCACTTGACGGCTGCGCTACTCGATAAGGCGCGCTGCGGTGCTTGCTGGGTTTGCGGTGCCGGCGCGGACTTAGCGGCCTTCGTTCCGTCCATGACGATGCTGCCGTTGAATTGCGCGCCTTCAACAATACTGACGCTCGGCGCGTGGATGTTGCCCTTCAAGTGCGCGGATTCGGAGACCTTGACCGACTTTTCAGCGTGCAGGTCGCCTTCAACCGTGCCCTCGATGGAGATGATCTGCGCGCGAATATTGGCTTTCACCGTGCCTTCCGGGCACACGGTGAGGCGCTGGGAGTGCGTGATCGAGCCTTCGATCGTTCCCCGGATGAGAAGCTCCTCATCGGCATGCAGCTCACCCTTGAATCGCAGGGTGGGTCCGAGGACCGAGGTTCGCTCGTTGGCGGTGTCGTAAGGATTTCCCATCGATGTGCTCCTCAAAATGCGGGCCGCCGCGGCGGCTGCGCAGCGGACATAAGTGTTGAATAATTTCGTCAGGGTCGACGCGATCAAGCGTACTCGCGTGGGTTGACGTCGATGCGATCCGCGTCACGGATCGCCGCTCGATCACGAAAGGATCACGAAACACACCGGAACATAATCCGCGCGCGGCATCGCTCGAATGCAAGAAACGATTCGGATCAGCCGCCCGGCGCTTGAGCGCTCGGCATTCCCGCCCGCGTCGTCAGATAGACGGCAAACGTCCCGAGCCAGTGCGCCCCTTCATAGTGATCGCTTGTCACCATAATGAGCGCGACGGACGCATGATTGCCCGCGGCCGCGTGGAGCGACTCGATCCGACGATCTCGCTTCGGCAACCCCGACGCAATGCCTTCGAGCATCCAGGCGCGGCTGAGATTGAGGCCATCGAGATGCGCGAGCTTCGGGTCTTCCCGATCGGTCACGATGGCAGGCTTCAGCCAGGCCGCGGAGCGGTCCGTTGGAATTTGCGGCAGGAATTGTCTCAACCACTTGGCGTAGGTCTTCGCATCGAGCACGCGGCGCATGAAATCCGCTTCGCCGAGACACGGCGACAGGAAATCCTCGCCCGAAGGCTCGTACGTCATCGGACAACGCCGGTCGTTGAGATAGAAATCCTTCGCTCTCTGACGGAGGATCGCTCGCATCTCGTCGTCGTGCGCCACGCCCGCCCAGTCCCAAATGAGTCCGAACGAGAAACCAGTCTGTGGGTGATCACCGACGCGAATCGGATAGTGAAGATCCGGCGCCCAGCGCTTGATGTTGGCCGCTGCTGCAGCTTCAAGCGGCATCAGGTTCTGCGACCAGCGCTGCGCGTCAGGATCGTTCCACTGGCGCAGTTCCGCCGCGAGCGTCAGCAACCACGCGAGTCCATACGGCCGTTCGAATGAGGTGCGGCCGGGTTGGGCGAGGTAGGCGACGTCGCCCGCGATGTTTTCGGGCGTCAACGATTGATTGAGCGCGGCGCGGGCTTCCGCGGCGAAGGGTTCATTCGGGAATTCGTGCACGAGTCGCGCGAGCAGCCAATGGCCGTGAACGGCCGAGTGCCAGTCGAGGCAACCATAGAAGGTTGGTGTCAGTGCATGCGGCACTTTGGCGTCCGTATCGCCATTCAACACGTGCGAGATTTTGTTGGGGTATTCGCGATGCACGCAGGCGAGCGCCATCCGGGCGAAGTGGTCGGCTGCGGCGGCGTCGAGCGCCGGGATTGCCAGTACAGGCGGCGCGGCATTTCTGGCACCCGCGGCAATGATCGTCTGATCCGCGGGGCTGGCCATCGACCAGGCCAACCCAACCAACGCGACGACACCCGTACCCAGGGATTTCAGCATTGCCAGCCCCCAAAGGAGGCGCCAAAGATACCGCACCTTGCCGGTTCTGCCGCAGGTGCCGCGCTGGAGCGCTCGGCTGGTCGTCGTATTCGGGCCGGTTACCGCGTCGGGGCTCATATTTCCGTCACATTTCGCGGGCAGACTGGCGACCATGAACGCGGTACCCGTCGAGCTGATGTCCACGAACCCGATGACAGACTACGTCTGCGATCTCAACCGACTGCTGGAGGCAGCATTGGAAGCTGAGCGCAGCGCGGAGGCTGAAATCGGCGCGATCAGCGACTTCGAGCCGTTCACCGCAGCGGAGACATACGCCTTTCGGTCCGCCGTGGACAGGCTGGTCATCGCGCGCGAGTGGCAGGAAGCGATCAACGCACAGTTGAGCGCGATCGAGGAGAGCAATCAGCCTTGCATTCTCAGGCGATAGTCGGTCGGCGTCACCTTGAGCCGCTTGACGAAGGTTCGCCGCAGATTCTGCTCTTCGCTGAAGCCACAGCGCGTGGCGACTTCCTTCATGGAGAGGCGTGTTTCCTCGAGGAGACGGCGCGCCGCGTCGATGCGCGCCCGGGCAACATATTCCGCGGGCGTCACGCCGATCTCGGCGGCGAAGCGCCGCGCGAAATGACGCGAGCTCATTGAGGCGCGTGTGGCGAGCTCGGGCACCGTGAGCGGCTTTTCCAGATGATTCAGTATCCACAGCTCGAGCTCGCCCAGCCGCTCGTCCCGCGTGCTCTGTGCCGCGAGGTGCCGGCTGAACTGCGATTGGCCACCGGGGCGCTTCAGAAACATGACGAGCACCTGGGCCACCGCGAGCGCCACCGGCCGTCCGCAGTCTTCCTCGACCATTGCAAGCGCCATATCCATGCCTGCCGTGACACCGGCTGACGTATAGACACGACCGCTCTTCACGTAGATCGCGTCGCAGTTCACTGCCGTGTCCGGCGCAATTTCCCCGAGCCGGTCGAAATAGGCCCAGTGCGTTGTCGACGGTCGATTCTTGAGAAGTCCGGCCGCGGCGAGGATCAGCGCGCCGGTGCAGATGGAGCCGAGCCGCGCAACGCGCTTCGAGCGCCGCCGGATCCACTCAAGGAGCGCTTCGTTACGCAGCTCGCGCTCGCAACCGATGCCGCCGGAAATGAGCAAGGTGTCGATCGGGCCGGCGTTGCGGTACGTCTCGGACACTTCGAGCTTGAGGCCGCCTGATGTCCTGATCGAGCCGCGCCGTTCCCCCAGCAGCGAGATCTCGTAGCAGGGCGTTCGCCTCAGACCCTGGTCGATGAGCCAGCGCGAGGTGCGTGCGAATACCTCGAGCGGTCCCGTGATGTCGAGAATCTGCGCATTGTCGTAGGCGAGCATCGCGACGCGATGCGGCCGCCGATCGGATTTCGCCAGACTGCCGTGAGAAGTCATAACCGATACAGTATGGGAAATCGGCCGATGGCGGAACTGCCGGTGTGCCGTCACTTTCTGCCATCGCCTGCGACACCCTGAAGCCGTTCAATCGCGGCGAAGTCGTTGATCCTGGTAGGACTCGGGTCGGCGCGTGGACGTCACGGACGGTCGAACCACGCTCGCGACTGGCCGCAAGCCGTGTTACAGGTGAGCGCATGTCCAATCATCGTGATTACTTCTACGTAGCGCTTTTCGCCGCGGCCGTTGCACTGCAGACGATCGCTCTTGGCGCCACCGCGATCGACTGGCGCCGCGACTTCGAATTCCTGCGCGCTGAGGCGCCGAAAGCGCACGCGAATCTCTTTCATGATCTGACGCCGGCGGCCTTCAACGCGAGCGTCGACGCTCTCGAAAAGAGGAGTGGCGGCCTCTCGGATGCCGCGATCGTGACGGAGCTCGGCCGGATCATTGCGAGTGTCCACGATGCGCATAGCGGCCTCGACTCTGTGCCAAGCGCGCTGCGTTCGCGGTTCCTGCCACTGAAGCTCTACGCTTACAGTGACGGCGTCTTCATCCAGTCCACCGACAAAGCGCACGCCGCCTATGCTGGAGCGCGCGTGCTTGCGATTGGCGGCACGCCGATCGATGAGGCGATGCGGCGCGCCGCCTCGATCACGAGCGCGAGCAATGCCCAGACCCTGGCCGATTTCGCCCCGCTTGCACTCAGCCGCGCCGACACGCTGGCGGCGCTCGGCGTCGTACCCGATCCGGAGCAGGTGAGCTTCCGTTTGCAGACGGCCGCCGGCGAGCGAACGGTGGTTTTCCAGCCGCTGCCACGCGATGCGAGTGGCGCTCCGGAGGAGGGCGGCTTTTGGATGTATCTCGGACCGGCGCCCGGCTCCGATTGGGTCGATGCCCAGCGGACCAGCACGCGACCCCTGTGGCTCGAGCGCCAGCAGGAGCCTTACTGGTTTCAGCATCTCGTGAAGGAGAATGCGCTCTACGTGCAATGCAATTTTGTGGTCAACCGCGCCGACCTTGCCGAAATGCTGGCGCACGTCGGCATGCAGGCACCGGCCGGCGCTGGCGCCGCCGCCGAGAAGGAAACCTTCGCCGAATTCTTCACGCGGGCTATTCGTTATGCTGAAACGCATCGGGTCGACCGCTTCATTCTCGACCTGCGTTTGAATGGCGGTGGCGACAACACGCTGCTGCGTCCGGTCATTCATGCATTCGTGCGCTCCGACCAGGTGAATCGCAAAGGACACTTCTTTGCGCTGATGGGCCGCCGCACCCAGTCTGCGGCTCAAAATTTTGTGAATCTCCTCGAGCTCGACACCCACGTGACGTTCGTCGGTGAGCCCGGTGGCGAGCGGCCGAACATGTACGGCGATCCCGCGCCGATTACATTGCCTTCATCCAAGGTTGCGGTCGCCTTGGCGACGCTTCATTGGCAGGACATGGGTCCCCAGGACCGCCGGGATGCCACGACGCCGGCGATCATGGTGGCGCTGTCGTCGAGCGACTATGCCCACGGACGTGATCCGGTGCTCGAACGCGCACTTCAGTAACCCGCTTCAGCGTCCGCCCTCTTGCATCGAGAGCCGGGCGTCGTAGCATGTCGGCCATTCCGCTTCCCTCATGGTCGGGGCATTGCATGCGCGTCAGTTCCTTCTGGGCCTTTCTCCTGGTGTTTACCCTCTGCCTCGCCGGGTGTGGCGGTGGCGATGACGAATCGGCCACCGCGCCCAAGCTGCAGAAGAAAAAGGTGATCGTCGACGAGGGCAACGTCACGGCGGACCGCATTACCCGCGCGGACAAGGACGGGGACAATTGGCTCACTCACGGCCGCACCTACGATGAGCAGCGCTACAGCCCGTTGACGCAGGTCACGAGCGCGAACGTGTCGCAGCTTGGGCTCGCCTGGTCGTTCGATCTGCCGACCAAGCGCGGGGTCGAGGCAACGCCGCTCGTCATCGACGGTGTGATGTACACGACGGGCCCGTGGAGCATTGTCTACGCGATCGATGTGCGCACCGGGCACCAGATCTGGAGCTACGACCCGCAGGTCGATCGGTCGTGGGCGCAATACGCGTGCTGCGATGTCGTCAATCGTGGCGTGGCCGCCTGGGGCCATCACATCTTTGTCGGCACGCTCGACGGTTATCTCGTCGGCCTCGATGCGGAATCGGGCACCGAGGTCTGGCGCATCGATACGATCGGGCGACGCGCTCCGTACACGATTACCGGCGCGCCGCGCGTCATCAAGGGCAAGGTCATCATCGGCAATGGTGGGGCCGAGTATGGCGCGCGCGGTTACGTCACCGCTTACGACGCGGAGACCGGCCGGCGCGTGTGGCGCATGTACACGGTGCCGGGCGATCCCTCGCGGCCGTTCGAATCGCCTGCACTGGAAAAGGCGGCGAGTACGTGGACCGGCGAGTGGTGGAAGAATGGCGGCGGCGGCACGGTGTGGGATTCGATGGCCTACGACCCGCTACTCGATCTCCTTTACATAGGTGTCGGCAACGGCGGTCCCTGGAATCCCAAGATCCGCAGCGCCCAGGGGGGCGATAACCTTTATCTCTCCTCGATCATTGCGCTGCACTCCGAGACGGGCGACTACGTCTGGCATTACCAGACGACGCCGGGCGATGCCTGGGACTACACGGCGACTCAGCACATCGTGCTCGCGGACCTCACCATCCAGGGTAAGCAGCGCAAGGTGCTGATGCAGGCGCCGAAGAACGGCTTCTTCTACGTGCTCGATCGCGAGTCGGGCCAGCTCATCTCCGCGAAGAACTACGTGCCGGTCAGCTGGGCGAGCCGCATTGACCCGGCCACAGGACGGCCTGTGCTGACGGACGACGCGCGCTACTACGAAGGGACTCAGCCGCGCCTGCTGCGGCCGTCATCCGCGGGCGGTCACAATTGGGAGCCGATGGCCTTCGATCCGAAGGTGCGGCGCATGTTCATCCCGGCAATCGACATGCCGGGCGTCTTTGCCGCCGATCCACACTTCGAAGTGAAGGACGGGCTGTGGAATACCGGGACCGACCGTTCCTACGATGCGATGCCGGAAGATCCGGCGCAGCTCGAGCAGGCGCTGGCGCAATCGGCGGCGCTGTCTTCGGCAGCGCTGATCGCCTGGGATCCGGTAGAACAACGTGAGGTCTGGCGCTACGTGCACACGGGGGGCCCCGGCGGCGGCGCGTTGGCAACGGCAGGCGGCCTCGTGTTCGAAGGGGATGGGAGCGGTGAGTTCGCTGCCTTCGATACCTCGACGGGCCGCAAGCTCTGGCACTTCGACGGACAGAGCGCGATCCAGGCGGCGCCCATCAGTTATGCCGTGGACGGCAATCAGTACGTGACGGTGATGGCGGGATTCGGCGGCGCTTACGCACTTGCGGGTGGCGCGGCGCTCGAGCGCACGGCGCCGGTCAATCGCAGTCGCGTGCTGACTTTCCGGCTAGGTGCGAATCAACACTTGCCGGCTGTCGAGCCGCCGGTGCCGCGCCAGCTGCCGGATCCGCCGCCGGATACCGCGGCGCCGGATCAGATCGTGCTCGGCCGGCGTCTCTATGCCATGCGCTGCTCGATGTGCCATGGCGTGAACGCCATCAGCGGCAGCATCATTCCGGACCTGCGCTACATGGACGCGAACGGCCACAAGGCCTGGGATGGCGTCGTTACCTACGGTGCGAAGAAGCTCTCCGGCATGCCCGCCTTCGAGAAGCTGCTGACACTCGATGAGACAGACGCAATCCATGCGTACGTCACGCGTCGCGCGTGGGACGTGAAGCGAGCCGTGGCGCCGGCTGACAAGAAGTAGCGCAGGAAAAGCCGGCCTCAGGGCAAGCGAATCTTGCCGCCGCCCGGTGCGCCGCCGAGACCGCCAAGGCCCCCGGCCTCGGGAATAACGAGCGAGGACGCCTGCTCGCGGCGCATTTCCTGCAATTCCTGCATGGTGCGTTGGACCGCTTCCTGGGCGGCCGGCGAGAATTTCTGTGTCGCTTCGTCGAGCGACTTCGCTTCAATTTCGAAATTGAGCGGGACCGCGCCCATCGGCGTCAGGAGCTGTGCCTGCCCGACGAATAGCTCCGGCCGTCCCGCGTCGAGGCTGCCATCGCTCTTCACCGGCGTCAGACGGCGGATCGTGCCGACCCGGCGGTCCGTGTACGACTCCTCGCGGTAGAGGTTCGTCGCGTCCATCTTCGGATCGCCTTCGCGCTCGCGCGGGCGATTTCGGTCTTCAGGGCTCATCGGGTTCTGCTCGCCGGTCACTTAAGGGAGCGCAACCCTACCAGCGTCCGGGCGGTCCGCCAACTCCAGTTAGAGAATCTTCAACGCGACGCGCCGATTCTGCTGGCGGCCGTCTTCCGTATTGTTGTCCGCGACCGGATCGCTCTCGCCATAGCCCATGGCCTTCATCTCATTCGTTGCGCCACCGTCCTTGAGATACTTCTCGACCGTTTCCGCGCGACGCTGCGAAAGTTTCCTGTTATACGCATCCGATCCACGGCTGTCCGTGTGACCGGCGACTTCGATCTTGAGGTCCGGATACTTCTTGAGCGTCGCAACCGCATCGTTCAGCACCGGATAGGACTCGGGCAGCAGCGTTGCCTTGTCCGTCGCGAAGTTCACGCCAGGCAGTTTGATTTCGTCCTTGATCTCGCAACCCTTCACGTCGACGCGTGCACCGGCAACGGTGTTCGGGCATTGATCGTCGTTGTCGAGCACGCCGTCACCGTCGGAATCGATTTCGCATCCCACCGCGTTGACCTTGCGGCCCGCCGGCGTTCCCGGACATTGGTCCTTACTGTCGACGACGCCGTCGCCGTCGGAATCGAGCTCACAGCCGAACGTATCCACCTTGGCGCCGGCAGGCGTGCCGGGGCAGCGATCCTGCGTATCGAGCACGCCATCGCCGTCGGAGTCCGCGGGCGGCTGCGCGACCGGCACAGCGGGCGCGGCCGGCCGTGGCGCGCCCCAGCCCATTTGCAGTCCGAGACTGGCGAGCGAATCGAGGGACTTGCCGCCGCCGCTGTCGACCTCGTAGCGTTCCTTGAATTCGGCACGCAGGCTCACGCTCTCGCTGCCATCCGCGCTGCTGTGCAGGTGGATGAGGAGGCCCCCACCGACACTCGCCGCGAGTGCGCTGGTGTGGTCCGTGAAGCGAAAGT
>JBGPLJ010000045.1:0-16668 GCA_041486385.1 Steroidobacteraceae bacterium | reverse complement strand
GTTCCGAGTTGTATTGCCGCTCAGGTTCGAGCGATCGATCCAGAGGCGCACGGCAAAGTTTCCGGCCTGCAGTGTCGTCGCCTTCTGCAGGGCGGGCGTCAGTGTCCAAACGGTCGAACTCGAAGGATTGATCACGACGCTTGCCTGCGGGGCCGTTGGCTGCACGCGCGAGAGACGCTGGCTCGGATTGCTCCAGAGATAGAGTTGTTTCGTGCCGCTGCCCGGAATCTGCGAAGCGGAAACGATGACCTGCGGCGCCGCCGGGGTCGCGCCAGGGCCGTTCGGATTCGTGACCGTGGCGGTATTGTCGATCGTTGCTCCGGGTGCGACGGCTGCGACGATGACATCGAACACAATTGTCACGCTGCCGTTGGCGGGCACCGTGATGTTCGTGATGTTGACGCGCCCCGTGTTGTTCGCCCCCGTGCCGGAACCGGTCGAAGTATTCGTCGCGCCGGCGGGTATCGACACTACGTTGTAGCTCGCCACGTTCGCGGGCACATCATCGGTCACACTGACGCCGGTCGCCGCGTTGCCCCCGGATTCGGTCAAGGTCACCGTGTAGCGCAGCGTGTCGCCGGGATTCGCGTCGCCGCCATTCAGGTCTGCCACGGTCTTCGTCGAGGTCGAAAGATTGGGGCCGACGACCGTCGTCGTATCGGTCGTCGTATTGTTCGCCGGATTGTTGTCGAAACTGTTGCTGCCGACCGTCGCCGAGTTGATGACCGAGCCGAAGGCCGCGAGGCCCACCGCAACGGTCAGCGTAATCGGCGGAAACGACGCGCCCGCCGCGAGCGAAGCGGGATGCGTGCAGGTCACGACCTGCAGCGCGTTGGAGCAGGTCCAGCCCGTGCCGGCGCCGGACACATACGTGAGCCCTGCGGGGAGCGTATCGGTGACGGTAACCGAATTGTCTTCGGGCTCAACGCCCGCCGCGTTGCTCACCGTCAGTGTGTAGGTGCCGTTCGTGCCCACCACGAAGCTGCCGGCGTGCGTCTTCGTGATCGCGAGGTTGACTTCCGGATCGCTCGTCACGCTCACGATTTGGGCAGTGAGAAAGACGCGGTCCTGGCCGGAGGAGTAGGTGGTCGTGGCGGTTGTCGCTCCTGGCGCGAGGAGCGCTGAGACGTCGTACGTGTCGACGTCAACGCCGTAGGTATTCTGCAGACCGAGAGTGTTGATCGTGCTATCGAATTGCTGGACGACGGGATCGCTCCCCGGCGGATTGATGCCGTCATCGAGCGTCGTCCCATTGAATTGCAGCGCTTCGCTGAAGCCGTTGAGCGGCGTCGAATTGCCCGGATCGCCTTCCCAGGTAACGACAATGATCTTGCCGTCGTTGCCGCTTGGCCGGATGCGAAAGCCGTCGGGAACCAGATTGATCTGGCTGCCCTGAAACGCCTGCAGTCCGTCGAAGACGTTGATCGCGCGCAGGGGTTCCGCGGCGTTCTGATAGATGACCACGAGCGACCAGCCGCCGAAGACCGTCTGGTTGCCGCAATAGGTCGCGCTCGAGTCGACCGTGAGATTGCCAAACGTGTAGGTGCCGTTGCCGGCGACCTGCGCCGTGACATTCGCGAACGCGCCGAAGGACGTCGCGCCTCCGGAGACCACAGTGAATGTCCGGGACGCCGCGACAGCGACCCCGTTCAACGTGACATTCGCGTCGACCGTCGCGCCCGACCCACCCCAATAGAGATAGGCCGCGACGACCGTCGAACCCGCGGGAATGCCGTTCAGCGGATTGCTGCTGGGGTTGTTCGCGAGGGAGCAGGCGTTGCCCGTGTTCGGCTGATCGCGCAGGGCGCCGCCCGTGGCGACCGCGCTCATATGGCCGACAAAGCGCGCAAACCGCGCAATCGGCGCGGCCTGGGAAAACGCCGTCGCGGCGCTCAAACCAAGCACCGCGACGGCGAGGATGGACAGTAGCCGCTTCATTGCAGGGACTGAACTTACCTTTGGGGTCAGTGATCGCTGTCCCTTTCCAGGCGTGCACCATCAATGGCTTGCACCTGGCGAAACAGCGCCGGCAGGATATAAGCCGCCCTCGCGTCAGAGCACCGAACCAGTCACAATTTCAACTACTTATGTCAAGCGACGTCGATTCCATCACAAAACCCCCGACGCCGGTGCCGGTGTTGGAATCCGGGGGATTGCAACTCGTCATCGTCGTGGCAATTGCCGCCAACAATGTCATCGGCCGCAACGGCGGACTCCCGTGGCACTTACCCACGGATCTGAAGCATTTCAAAACGCTGACCGTCGGTAAACCGGTGCTCATGGGACGCCGGACCTACGAGTCGATCGGCAAGCCGCTCGTCGACCGTCCCAATATTGTTCTGACGCGAAATCTCAGCTGGGAAGCGCCGCGCGTGATCGTCGTGCACACGCTCGTGGAAGCGATCAGGCGCGCACACCCCGCGCGCGAACTCATGGTAATCGGCGGTGCGGATATCTTCGGCATGTGTCTGCCCTACTGCTCGCGCATCCATCTCACGCGCGTGCACGCGGACGTGGAGGGCGATACAGGATTTCCACACTGGGAATCCTGGCTGTGGCGCGAAGTCGCGCGCGAAGATTACAAGGCGGATGATAGGCATGCGTACCCCTACAGCTTCATCACGCTGGAGCGGTAGACTGACGGATAAGCGCGACGAGGAATAAGGAGAACAAATCCCATGGCGCCCGCAAGATTTTCACAGGCTATTCGCGTCACCGCCTTCACGGTCCTCGCCATTGCCGCGGCGTCGAGCGCCCAGTCGGCCGCAACAGCGGCGCCGCCTCCGGCCGAAGTATTCGCAGCGTTGCCGGCTGTCAGCGAGGTCGTCCTGGCGCCCGGCGGCAATCTCCTCGCCTGGCGTGAGCAGAGCGGAGCAGACGCCCTTGCTGTGATCTACGATCTCGCGGCGCGCAAGGCCCTGCATAAGATCGCTGTCGGCAACAAGACGAAGCTCCGCGGCCTGATCTGGGCGGACGACGAGACGTTGCTGCTCGATCTCAGTCAGACCGACAAGATCAATACGGCTGGGGGCAAGAGCTACGAAGTATTCCGTACGCTCGCCATTGACGTTGCGAGTGGCAAGGGACACATCCTTCTGATGACCAGTGGATCACGGCAAGCAGTGACCGGTGCCGATCTCATCAGCTCGCATACGACAAAACCGCACAAGGTCGTGATGAGCACGCTCGACTACTCGGCAGGTGAAGCGCGCGGCGATATGGATACGCGCCTGTCTGGCCATCGCGAAGATTCGGGATGGGTTGCGTATCTTTTCGAAGTGGATACGGTCACTGGTAAGGGGTCGGTGATCGAACAGGGCTCGCAATTCACCGAGGATTGGATCGTCGACAAGAACGGCGATTGCGTTGCGCGCAGCGAATGGAATCCGAAACTGTCCGTATATCGCGTGCTCGGAAAAAACGGCAGCGGCTGGCGAGAGCTCTATTCGCAAAAAGGCCGAGGCGACATCACGCTGCACGGCTTGACTGTGGACGGCACAGCCATCGTTGCGGCTGGCGCGAAAGACACGGGCCGCCGTGTCGCCTGGACAATTCCACTCGATACCGGCGGGCTCAAGTTGTTGTACGAAGATGCAACGTACGATGTCGAATCAATCATCAACGATCGCTTCAACGGCGCACCGATCGGCGTCTGGTTGGGTGGGCCAGACGAGCGCGTGAAATGGTTCGATATGGCCGCCGGTTCCCGTTTCGCGAGTGTGCAAGTCGCGTTCAAGGGGCGCTCAGTCGAAGTGTATGGCCGGTCAGAAGATTCAAAGCGATTTCTTGCGCGCGTTGAGAGCCCGTCGCACCCGCCGATTTTCTATCTGGTTGACTTCACGAAGAAGACTGCGGATATCGTCGGCGATGAGTATCCCGCGCTTGCGGATGTGGCCCTCGGTGAAGTGAGCGCGATCAGCTACAAAGCGCGCGACGGCACCGCGATCCCCGCTTACCTGACGATTCCGCCCGGCACCACGGGCAAGAACCTGCCGCTCGTCGTACTGCCCCATGGCGGCCCCGAATGGCGCGACTCGTACGAGTTCTACTGGTTGGCTCAGTTTCTGGCGACTCGCGGCTATGCCGTGCTGCAGCCGCAGTTTCGCGGTTCCACCGGCAACGGTGATGCCTTCCGCCTCGCGGGTTACAAGCAATGGGGCGGCTTGATGCAGGACGACGTGACCGACGGCTTGAAGGCGATGATCGAGCAAGGCGTCGCCGACGCCAAGCGGATCTGCATCGTCGGCCATAGCTACGGCGGGTACGCTGCATTGGCTGGCGCGACGTTCACGCCGGATCTCTACAAGTGCGCGGTCAGCATCTCCGGCGTGTCCGACCTGCCGGACATGCTGGGCTCGGTCAAGGAACATATCGGCGATGAGTCAAACTCAATCGCGTACTGGAAGATCAGTATCGGCGAGATCTACGACAAAGCGCTGATCCCGCGCTCCCCCGCGCGTGCGGCGGCGAATGTGCGAATTCCGATTCTTCTTCTTCACGGCCAGGACGACACGGTTGTGCCGATTGCGCAGTCGGAAAAAATGGCGCGGGAGCTCGGCAAGCTGGGCAAACCCGTGACGTTCGTAAGGCTCGAGGGCGAGGACCACTGGCTCTCGCGTGGCGAAACACGGCTGCAGGTGCTGAAGGAAATCGAGAAGTTCCTGGCCGCTAACCTTTGATGAGAGTCCATGACGCAGTCGCGAGGTCCAGTCGACTTGTAGCCTTCGCGGGAATGCTGGCGATCGCATCCGCGATCGCGGGTGCCGAGCCACCGCCGGCCGAAGCCTTCGCGACGCTGCCTGCCGTCAGCGACGTCGACCTGAGCCCGAACGGCAAGCTCCTCGCCTGGGCGGACCGCAGAAACAGCGAGCAGGAACACATCGTGGTGTTCGAGCTCGACACGCACACGTTTCGGCCGCCACTTGGCATCGATCCGCAGACGAAATTGCGCACGCTCTACTGGTCAGACGATGACACGGTCCTGTTCGATGTCAGTCAGATCGAAACCCGCAAGACGCAGGTCGCGACGCGTTACGAAACGTATAGCAGTTACGCCGCGGACGTCAGGGACGGCACGACGCGCCCCTTGCTGCTGACGCGCGACGCCGAGATGCCGGTGACCGAAACCAAGCTGGTGGCGTGGCGCACCAGCAAGCCCAAGACGGTCGTGATGTCCTCCTGGGACTATTCAGCCGTCGCGGCGCGCCAGGGACTCGGCACTCTGATCTACAGCAGGCGCGCGGACTCGGGCTGGGTTGCGGTCCTGTTCGAGGTCGACACGAGCAGCGGCCGGGGAATGCCGATCGACAAGGGCAGCGCCTACACCGACGAATGGGTCGTGGGCGCGGACGCGCGCAGCGCCGCCCGCAGCGAATGGAATCCGCAACTGAACCGCTACCGAATCCTCTCGGCGCAGAAGTACGGCGGCTGGCGTGAAATCTACAGCCAGAAAGGCCGCGGCGACCTGGAGCTGCAGGGACTCACTGGCAATGAGAAGGCAGTCGTCGCGGTCGGCGCGAAACAAGGCGGACGTGTGGTCGCGTGGGCGATCGCGCGCGACGGATCAGGCAGCAAGGTTCTGTACGAGGACCCGGTGTACGACGTGCAGTCGGTCGTGAAGGACCGCTACAGCGGCCTGCCCATCGGCGTGCAGCTCGGTGGCGCCGAGCAGGAATTTCGCTGGTTCGATGCAACGGCCGAGGATCGCTACCAATCCGTGGCGGGCGCGTTCAAGGACCGTTCGGTCGAGGTGTACGGGCGTTCCGAGAACGATCAACGCGTGCTTGCGCGCGTAGGTGGACCGTCGCATCCGCCCATCTACTATATCGTCGACTTCAGCACGAAGACGGCGGAAATCGTCGGCGAAGAGTATCCGGCTCTCGTTAATGCGACGCTCGGTGAAGTCCGGGTGATCACGTACAAAGCGCGCGACGGCACGCTGATTCCCGCGTACCTCACCCTGCCGCCGGGTCTGCCAGCCAGGAACCTGCCGCTCGTCGTGATGCCCCACGGCGGCCCCGAAGCGCGCGACGATTACGCGTTCCACTGGTGGTCGCAGTTTCTCGCGACACGCGGGTACGCCGTACTGCGGCCGCAATTTCGCGGCTCAACCGGATTTGGTGATGTGTTCCGCCGCGCGGGTTACCAGCAATGGGGCCTGAAGATGCAGGACGACGTCACCGATGGCGTCAAAGCGATGATCGGGCAGGGCATTGCCGATGCCGGGCGTATCTGCATTGTCGGCGGCAGCTATGGCGGCTACGCCGCCCTCGCGGGCGCTACATTCACGCCCGATCTTTACAAGTGCGCGGTCAGCGTCAACGGAGTCTCCGATCTGCCGACGATGCTCGGCGGCGTCAAGTTTCAGACGGGACCGGATTCCGACTCGGTCGCCTACTGGCTCGGCAACATCGGGTCGGCCTACAGCAAGAAAGTGATTGAACGCTCGCCGGCACGCGCCGCGGCGCAAATCCGCATTCCGATCCTGCTGATGCATGGAGTCGACGACACCGTCGTGCCGATCGCCCAGTCGGAGATCATGGCGCACGCGCTCGAGCAGGCCGGAAGAAAGTACACGTTCATTCGCCTCGCGGGCGAGGATCACTGGCTCTCGCGTAGCGAGACGCGGCTGCAGGTGCTGACGGAAATCGAGAAATTCCTGGCCGCCAATCTATGACGGGAGGAGAGTCGATGGCCATGACCAATCGCCGATCAAGGATGAAGATGCGCGGTGCCTGCGCGACATTGTTGCTGCTGGCCGCATCAGTCGCGGCCGCGGCGCCGCCGCCAGTCGAAGCATTCGCATCGCTCCCGTCGGTGGGCGATGTCGTACTGAGCCCCGACGGCAATCACCTCGCGTGGGTGGACGGTACCACTGCGGAAGTGCAGGTCGATATCTTCGACCTGACCTCGTCCCGGATGCTTCACCGGATTGCAGTAGGCAACGACATGAAACTGCGCGGGCTCAACTGGGCCGACGACGAAATTCTGACCATCGAGCTCAGCAAGACCGACAAACAGGGGTCGAGGGATGCAGAACGCTTTCGCAGGGAGGTTTTCCGCATTCTTGCGATCGACCTGGCGAGTGGGAAGGGACATGTCCTCCTGCCGGGGGCTGGCGTGGTTCGGTGGCGCACGACGAAACCGAAAACGATGATCATGACAACCGGCGCGACGTTATGGTCCGTCGATACTCGTACCGGTAAGGGTCCGGTGATCGAAGAGGGCACCAACTATACCTATGGCTGGCTCGTCGACCCAGAGGGCAAGTGTGTCGCGCGATTGGATTACGAAGAAGAAGAAAATGACGAATCCATTGAAGAATACCGGTTTCTGCGCAAGGACGGGCATGGCTGGAAGTTGATCTACTCCCACAAGGGGAAGAGCGATGTCGAGGTGTACGGACTCACGCCGGACGATTCGGCAATAGTTGCCGTTACACCGAACGCGGACGGCAAGAACATCGCATGGAAGATTCCGCTCGATGGCTCCGGAGCGACGCCGCTCTACGAGGACCCGGAGAATGACGTCGAGGACGTCATGACGGATCGCTACTCGGACGCGCCGGTTGGCGTCTGGCTCGGCGGTCCGCTGCAGGAGATGCGGTGGTTCGACCAGAAGGCCCAGGCGCGATACGAGCGCGTTGCGCGGGCTTTCAAGGGCAAGAGGGTCGTCCTGTACGGCCGCTCGCTCGATGAGAAGCGCGTGCTCGCACGTGTCGATGGCCCGTCGAGTCCTGCAATCTTTTATCTCGTCGACTTCGCGAAGAATACGGCTGACACGGTCGGCGAGGAATATCCGGCGCTTGCGAATGTAGCGCTCGGAGAAGTGCGCCCCATTTCCTACAAGGCTCGCGACGGCGTGTCGATTCCGGCCTATCTAACGCTGCCGCCGGGATCCGACGGCAAGCATCTCCCGACTGTTGTGATGCCACACGGCGGACCGGACGGCCGTGATGACTATGCGTTCAACTGGTGGGCGCAGTTTCTGGCGACGCGCGGCTATGCCGTCCTGCAGCCGCAGTTTCGCGGCTCCACCGGCTTCGGCGAGCCTTTCCACAAAGCCGGCTATCGTCAGTGGGGTGGCCTGATGCAGGACGACGTCACGGACGGCGTCAAGGCGATGATCGAACAGGGCGTTACCGACCCCAGGCGAATCTGCATCGTCGGCGCGAGCTATGGCGGCTACGTCGCGCTCGCCGGCGCCGCATTTACGCCGGACCTTTACAAGTGCGCGGTCAGCGTCAGCGGCGTCTCGGATCTTCCGGCCATACTCGCAAGCATGCGTGCTAAATATGGGTCCGAAAACTCATCGATGGGCTATTGGAAAGGCAATATCGGCTCAACCTTCGATCCGAATGTTATCAAGCGCTCGCCAACACGCGCGGCGGACCAGGTCCACGTTCCAATCCTGCTGATACACGGTGTGGACGATACGGTCGTGCCCATTGCGCAGTCCGAGCTCATGGCGTTTGAGCTCGAGAAGAACCACAAGCAATACACGTTCGTGAAACTGCCCGGTGAGGACCACTGGATGTCGCACGCCGAAACCCGGCTCAGGATCCTGCGGGAGATCGACAAGTTCCTGGCGACGAACTTGTGAGTGTGTGCGCTACGCCGCGAAGTCGGCAAGCGGCGGCAGGCGCTGAGTGATCATCACGGCGGCCCGCAGCCAGTTGACGTCATCGACACGGGCGGCATAGAGCGTCAGCTCATCGAGCAGCTGCTGCTGAACCTGACCGCGCGCGTAGGCGTCGGCATAGCCGATCCTGTGATGGAACATCACCATGGCGTAGCGTGGCACGAAGCGCTCGGGAAAACGACGCTCGAGCTCGAGCGACAGCAGCTTCTGAAACTGAAATTTCTTGTCGCGCACCGTATCGCGCATCTCGACGTAGTTCTCGAGCGCCATCGTTGCAATCGCATCGGTGTTCGGCCGGCGCAGGCGCTCGAACTCGGCGAATACGGTAGTCCAGTTGCGATCGGCGGCGACGAGCTCATCGAGCACCACGCAATCCTCGAGCGCGCAGTTCATGCCCTGGCCGTGGAATGGCACGATGCCGTGCGCCGCATCGCCGATGAGGAGTGCCTGCTGGTCCACGGACCAGGGCCGGCAATGCACGGTCGCCATGTTGCCCGTGGGATTCGCAAAGAAATCGCGCTCGAGCTCCGGCATCAATGCGAGCGCATCGGGAAAGTAACGCGCAAAGAAAGCCCGCAGCGCATCGCCATCCGTCAGCGACTGAAAACTCTCGGGGCCGCTGCGCGGCAGAAACAGCGTGACGGTGAAGCTGCCATCGACGTTCGGCAGCGCGATCAGCATGAAGCCGCCGCGCGGCCAGATGTGCAGGCCCTCGCGTTCAATACGATGTGCGCCCGCAATCGTCGCTGGAATGCTGAGCTCCTTGTACTGATGCGGCAGCAGATCTTCGTGCGCCTCGGCGTGATTGCGGCCCACCATCGCGGCTCGCACGGCGGAGCCCGCGCCATCAGCACCGATGATGCGTTGACAGGCAATCGATTGCGTCTTGCCGTCCGCGGTATTGCGCAGCGTGAGCGCGGGCGCCGTCAGTTCAACTCCAGTGCAGGCCTGGTCGAAGTGCATTGCGACCCGATGGTCGTCGATGGCGGACTCGATGAGGAGTTGATTGAGCGCCGCGCGAGACACGGAGTAGATGACCTCCGACAACCGCTGGCCATACGGCAGCGTAGTCTCGGTGCCATCGACGTCATGAATGATCCGGCCGCGCATCGGAATCAGGAGCGATTGCACGCGCTCCGCAAGACCCGCGCGGCGCAATGCATTGAGGCCGCGCTCAGCGAGCGCCAGATTGATGGAGCGTCCGGCAGCGGCAAGGCCGCGCCGCGGATCGGCGCGTCGTTCGTACACGGTCGTCGCGACATCCCGACGCGCAAGCAGGATCGCCAGCAAAGCGCCTGATGGTCCCGCCCCCACAATAGTCACGGATTCGCGGGTCATCGACGTTCGGCTCGAAATGCCACGACCTGCTCGAGCAACTCCACGAAACGGAATACTTCGGTGAATGTGTTGTAGAGCGGCGTCGGGCCCGCGCGGATGAGATCGGGCTCGCGCCAGTCACAGATCGCACCCGCCGCCTCGAGCCACTCGAACACCCGGCGCCCATTGGCGGCGCCGCCGACGATTCTGAGCGACAATTGATTGCCGCGCGCGGCCGGTTCGCGCGGCGTGACGATCGCAACGCGGCCGGCGAGACGCGCTTCGACCAGTCGCGCGAGGAAGCCGGTGAGCTCGATCGACTTGGCCCGCAGCCGCCCGATGCCGGCGCGGCGAAAGATGTCGAGCGAGGCGATCAGGGGCGCTGTCGAGAGAATTGGCGGATTGCTCAGCTGCCAGCCTTCCGCTCCCGGAATCGGCCGGAAATCCGGCCCCATCAGAAAGCGCGTTTCCTTGTCGTGGCCCCACCAGCCGGCGAAACGCGGGCGCTCCAGGGTCTCAGCATAGCGCTCATGTACGAAAGCGCCGCCGAGCGAGCCAGGCCCCGCGTTCAAATACTTGTAGCTGCACCACACGGCGAAATCCGCATCGCTCGCATGCAGGCTCAGCTCGACATTGCCGATCGCATGCGCGAGGTCGAAGCCGACGATGGCGCCGGTGCGATGACCCGCGGCCGCGATCGGCGCGAGATCGAGCGCCTGGCCAGTCAGGTACTGAACGCCAGGCAGCAATACGAGCGCAAGACTCGCGCCGGCACGCTCGATGGCGGCTTCGATGTCGGCTGCCGCGAGGACATCCTCGCCCGCGCACGGCGCGAGCTCGATGAGAGCGGATGCTGGATCGAAGCCGTGAAACCGGATCTGCGATTCGACGGCGTAGCGATCCGATGGAAACGCGCCGCGTTCGATCAGGATCCGAAAGCGCTCCGCGGTCGGCCGATAGAAGCTCACCATGAGCAGATGCAGGTTCACGGTGAGCGAGTTCATATTGACGACTTCGTGCGCGCCGGCGCCCGCGAGCTCCGCTGTGTGCGCGGTGAGCTCCTCGTGATAGCGAATCCAGGGGCGGCGCGCGCTGTGATGGCCGAGCACGCCGCGGCGGCTCCAGTCGTCGAGCTCTTCGTGCACGAATTTCGCGGCGCCTTTCGGTTGCAGGCCCAGTGAGTGGCCCGCGAAGTAGATCAGTTGCCGTCCCTGAGCGTCGACGGGTAAATGAAACTCTCCGCGAAAGCCACTCAATGGATCCGCGCGATCGCGATCCTCGGCCCAGGCGCGCGTCATCGTGTCGCTCACGGGATCTTCGCTCCCGGCGTGGCCGCAAGCAGTGGATAGAGAATCGGCCGGCTCGGAGCGGCGTCGCTCGCGAACGGCGCGATCTGCAGATCGAGCAGATACCAGCCGTCGCGCACGGCGGTTGGTATGAAAACGAGTTCGGTAACCGTGGCATGCGGACGTTGCGCCAACTTCGCTTCGCGCGAACCGGCAGGCAATCCCCAGAAAATGCGGTGCCCGGTCAGTCGTCCTTCGTCATGACTGCGATCGAGCGACGGCAGATCGACCACCAGATGCTGGACACCCCGCGCCACGGCGAGCTCAACGGCAGCCTGGGTGAAATAGGGCGGTGGATTATCCATCCGGTAGCGGCGCTGCGGTTTGTCGATGCGATTCGGCACCGTGCGGATGATCCAGGCTTCGGCCGCATGCTGCGGCCATTCTGCGAGCGCCGCTTCCAGCGCCTTCGCGGTGATGAGCAGATCATTCGGCTTGGGGGCGGGGGATGTGCTCTCGCCGCTGTCGTTCGCCCCCGACGCTTTGATGCTCATGAGGAGCGCTATGGCAAGGCCGGGGCGCAGCGCGTCGCGCACATTCACGCGATCGTCGGTCACGTGGCCGACACACTCCGTGTGCGTGCCATTGCTATGGGCGATGAACCGATACTCCTCGACGTTGCAGCTGCCGTGCTCGCGCGTGTCGCCGATGAAGCCATCGACGCGCACGGGTTCGGAAGTCGCGGGCGGCAGGCCGAAATAGTTGGGCTGCAGGCCATCGAAGTCGAGCGCGATCGAGATATCGTGCGCGCGATTCAGATCGGCTCTGAATTCCTCGCCCGCGACAGTCAATACGATGGGCCTCATGCAAAACGGTCCTTGGCGAGGCCGAGCCACTCGAGCGCCGTGCCATGCAGGAGCCGCGACCGGGTTGCAACATCCAGATCCATCGATTCGATGAGGGTTCCGGGCCGATCTTCCCCGAGCGGAAACGGATAGTCGCTCCCGAGCGCGATTGTGCGCGCGCCCATGAGCTTGAGCATGTAACGCAGAAAGTCGGGGTCGTGCACGAGCGAGTCGACGAAGAACCGGCCGATATAGGCGCTCGGGTTGGTCTTGTTGTTGACGGCGACGAGATCGGGCCGCGCGTGAAAGCCGTGCTCGATGCGGCCGAGGCTCGAAGGAAACGCGCCGCCGCCATGCGCGAAACAGACGCGCAGGCGCGGCAGTTTTTCAAACACGCCGCCGAAGATCATGCAGCAGATGGAGAGCGAAGTTTCCGCCGGCATGCCGACGAGCCAGGGCAGCCAGTAGCGATCCATGCGTTCGCGGCCGAGCATGTCCCACGGATGCACGAAGATCGCGGCGCCCAGCTCCTGGGCGGCTTCGAACACGGCAACAATACGCGGGTCATCGAGGTTGCGGCCATTGATGTGCGTGCCGATCTCGATGCCGGCGAGTCCAAGATCACGCACGCAGCGTTCGAGCTCACGCACGGCGAGATCGGAGTCCTGCATCGGCACCGTGCCGAGTCCGACGAAGCGCTTCGGGAAACGATTGACGAGGCCGGCGATGTGATCGTTCAAGAATCGCGAGAGGTCGTGCGCGTCTTCCGCGCGTGCCCAGTAGCTGAACATCACCGGCACCGTGGAAAGCACCTGCACCGCGACGCCGTCGCGATCGCAGTCCTTCAGGCGCGCCCCGGCGTCCCAGCTGTTCTCATCGACGCGGCGGAAGAGCTTGCCTTCCTGGACCATGCGCGCGCAGCCGGGTCCCGTGTGCTCGATCTGCACCCAGCCGCCGTAGCCGTAGCGCTCGGCGAGATTCGGCCAATTCTCGGGGATAACGTGGGTGTGAATGTCGATCTTCAGCATGGGGGTTGCATGACCGTGCCGCACTGGCGGCAGGTCCGATCGGCCACGCTGGCAAAGAAGCGCGCAAACACCGGCGGGAACTGGGTTTCAATATTGGTGAGCTCGAAGTATTCCTGGTAGAGCAGAGCGTTGCATTTCTCGCAGTACCAGATGAGGCCGTCGCGTTCGCCGGGCCGGCGTTTGCGCTCGATGACGAGACCGACCGTGCCGGCATAGCGCTGCGGAGAGTGCGGCATCCCGGCGGGCAGCAGGAAGAGTTCCCCTGCGCGGATGGTGATATCGACCGGGCGTCCATCCTGCATGGTCCTCAGGAGCATGTCGCCTTCGACCTGGTAGAAGAACTCTTCCGCCGGATCAAAGTGATAGTCCTTGCGCGAATTGGGCCCGCCGACGGCCATGACGATGAAGTCGCCGCCGTCGTACACCATCTTGTTGCCGACGGGCGGCTTCAGGAGCGCGCGGTTCTCCCCGACCCAGCGCAGAAAATTGATGGGCGCGAGCGTAGCCATGGCGATTCCTAGTCTTCCACCGTCGCGATGCATTTCAGTTCGATCGCGATGGGACCCGGCAGCTTGGCAACGCCAACCGTGGTGCGGCAGGGCGGAAATTCTCCGAAGTATTCCGCATACACGCGGTTGTATACGGGAAAGTCGCGCTCCAGGTGCGTGAGGAACACGGTGACATCGACGAGCTGCAGCCAGGTCGAGCCCGCCGCTTCGAGGATGTTCTTGACGTTCGCGAAAACCGCGTGGCACTGCGCTTCGATGTCGTGGTCGACGATGTGCCCGCGGGCGTCGTGGATGACGCCGGCAACATGCTCTTCACCGCGCCGGCGCGGGCCAATCCCCGAGAGGAACAGAAGATTGCCGACGCGGCGCGCGTGTGGATAGGCACCGAGCGGCTCGGGCGCCTGTGAACTGGTGATGGAATCGGAAGCGGTCATGGCTCAATTTCCCCGCGCATTCGATCAAGCATACTGCACGCATACATTTTTCGGCTCGGTAAAAAATCGCAGCGCTTCGAGTCCGCCCTCGCGGCCGAGTCCGGAATGTTTCACGCCGCCGATCGGCGTACGCAGGTCTCGCATGAGCCAGGTATTGACCCAGACGACACCCGCTTCGAGCTGTTCGGCCACCCGATGGCAGCGCGCAACGTCGCGGCTCCACACGGACGCTGCAAGGCCGTAGCGCGTGGCGTTTGCGAGGCGCAACGCCTCGGCCTCGTTGGCGAACGGCAGGAGCGTCGCGACCGGTCCGAAGATCTCTTCCTGGTTCACGCTCGCGTCGCCGCCGAGCCCTTCGATGAGTGTCGGCGCGACGAACCAGCCGTCGCGACATCGCGCCTCGGTCATCGTCACGCGCTCACCGCCACACAGAATCCTGCCGCCCTGACGTCGCGCTGCGTCGACGGCACCGAGCACTTTCTTCATGTGGGCTTCCGAGACAAGCGCGCCCTGGTCGGTCGCCGAGTCGAGCGGGTCCCCGTGCTTCAGCGCTTTGACGCGGGCAATGAGCGCATCGCGGAAACGATCGTAGATGGACGCTTCGATGAGTATGCGCGAGCCGCAGAGACAGATTTCGCCCTGGTTGGTGAAGGCGGCGCGCACGCAACCCGCGACGGCAGCGTCAAAATCCGCATCCGCAAACACGAGCGTCGCATTCTTGCCGCCGAGCTCGAGAGTCACGCGCTTGAAGTCGCGCGCGGCGGCCGTCGCAATCGTTCGGCCTGTCGTCGTGCCGCCGGTGAAGGAGATCGCGCGCACGGCCGGGTGCTCGATGAGTGCCTGCCCGGCGCGCGCGCCGACGCCGTGCACGATGTTGAGAACGCCGGCAGGAAACCCAAGCTCGGCGCAGAGCTCACCCAGGAGGCTGGCCGTCAGTGGCGCGAGCTCCGAAGGTTTCGCGACCACGCAATTGCCGGCCGCGAGCGCCGGCGCGATCTTCCAGGAAAAAAGATAGAGCGGCAGATTCCACGGCGAGATGCAGGCAACGACGCCGAGCGGTTGCCGCAAGGTGTAATTGATCGCGCTGCCGGCCACGGCGTGAGCTTCGGTCGCGAACTGCGTCGCGGCATCCGCGAAGAACCGGAAATTCGCGATCGCACGCGGAATGTCGAGATCGGCCGCGAGCTTCAGCGGCTTGCCGGTGTCAAGGCTCTCGGCGCGCGCGAACTCATCCGCGCGGCTCTCCAGGGCATCAGCGATGCGATCGAGCCAATGCGCGCGGTCTTCCGCACGCAGGGTGCGCCAAGCGGGCGCGGCCACTGAAGCGGCGCCAACGGCCGACGCGATGTCGGTTTCATCCGAGTCCGGCGCGAGCGCATGGACGGCGCCGGTTGCGGGCTCGAAGACCTGGAACGACTGACGGCCGGTGGCCGGACCCAGCCGGCCGCCGATATAGTTATAGAGTTGGCGCATCCGGATCCCCGGTGCTCGGATGCTGTGCAGTATAGCGGGGTTCGGGCCCCGGTCCGGCGCCGCCACCTTCCCAGGTTGTCGTGGCCGCAGAAGGGGTGTAAATCTGGCCGCCGGGCAAGGTTGCAAAGGGCAAGCCAGAGATATGCGCGGTGTGGCCGCATTTTTGATCGCGCTCGTCGGCGCGGCCAGCGCAGCGTCGAATCCGGCGGCCGCGCCTGCTACCCCCGCGGCGGACGGTCTCGGACCCGCGCTCGAGTCGGTCTGGGTCGAACGCAGGATTTCGTTCGATTACATGGGTTTCACGACGGCCTACAACTGCGACAGCCTGCGGGAGAAGCTCATCGATCTCCTGCGGCTCGCAGGCGCACGCCGTGACCTGGAGGTGACGACGGGCGGCTGCGCATTTACGAGCCTCCGTATTTCGCCCCTGGTGCATGCCCAATTGCACTTCTACAGTCCGGTTCTGCCGACAGCGGAGCCGAATGCATCCAGTCTCCCGGTCGTGCCCGCCATGGCGCACTGGTTGCCGGTAAGGATCGCGCCGGACCGGCCGCGGTCGATCGCACGTGGCGATTGCGAGCTGATCGAGCAATTTGAGCAGCAGGTGCTGAACAACTTTGCGGTGCGAAATATCGACAGCGAGCTGCGCTGCGTGCCGCATCAGCTGCCGTCCGGTGAGATGCATCTGCACTTCGAGGCGCTCACGGGCACGCACACCTCGGAAGAGGAAAGCATCGCGAGCGCACAGCATCCCAAGAAGCATGACAACGAACTGAAGTCCGAGCGCAAACCCAGCCTGACACCCGACTCCACCCCCAAGAATGAGAACTGACATGTACCGCAAGATATCCGTCCTTTCGCTGGCGATGCTGTTTGGGTGCGTTGCCGGCGCTGCCGTCACACCAACCCCGGTGGCTCCCGCGGTCGCCCCGGCGGCCGCAATCGACGCGGCCTGGGCCGAACATCAGATCGATTTTCATTTCTTCGGCAACGACACGGGCAAATCGACCTACTACACCTGCGCGGGTATCGAGCAAAAATTGCGTGCGCTGTTGCGCATGGCGGGCGCGCGCCGCGACGCTTACATCGCCGCGGCCGGTTGCGGAATCGGCGTCACTGGCCTGTCCACTTTGATC
>JBGPLJ010000044.1:0-16799 GCA_041486385.1 Steroidobacteraceae bacterium | reverse complement strand
GGGCTTTTCGTTTTCGTAGAGCACCGCTGAACGTGGAACCGAGACCGCATGCAGATGGGTCGCAACGGTAATCTCCCCACGCACGCCAGCTCCAGGTGGCAACGGCAAGGAGTGTTGTCCAATGACAAACGCACTTGCGAGGCGCGACTGCGGATCGATGCGCTCGTCGACATACTTGATGGAGCCAGGGGTACTTTCCGACGCGGAAAGACCCGACAGCGTGACCGATTGACCCGGGTGCAGGCGCTTGACTTGGTCGGGTTCGATTCCGAGCCGGACCTGCCAGGCGGACGGGTCGGCTATGCGGGCCGCAATGGCGCCCGGTGCAATGATGTCACCCGGCTGTGCGGTCAGGATTTCGACGATGCCGCTGCGGGGCGCCGTCAGCGTAACGCCTGCTTGATGTCCGGTGCGCGCGGCGAGGCTCGTGCTCAATGCCACGGCAGTCGCCGCCGCGCCTCGGGCGGCCTCCCACTCCGAGTTGGTCGCAAGACCCTGTGCATGCAGCCGCTCAATGCGCGCCGCGTCGTTTTGCGCGGCGCTCGCGTCGCGCGCCGCCTTCTCGGCATCCAGACGTGAATTGGCGCTGCCCGTAAGCCGCAGAAGACGATCTCCCTTGTGGACCAATGCGCCCTGGATGACATAGATCTCGGCAACCTGCGATTCCGACTGCACGCTCAGGGTTTCGCTGCGAGCAGTAGCCAGCTCCACGCTGCCGTAGGCCGTGACGCGATCTTCGAAGTCGCGCACAGTAGCGGCGGTCACGCGGACGGCCGCGACCGGATTCGGCGTCGACCCCTCGCCTCCTGAACTGCAGCCGACCAGGCCAAGCGTGATTGTGAACACGAACGACGCGCAGCAATGCGTTCTCATATGAGTTCCAGAATGATCTCAGGGAAACGGCGTGCCGGTCGCAAGCGCCAATGCAATTCGTTGTTCCGCGCAGGACTGCTCGAGGGCAAGCAACAGGATCTGTTTGTCGATTGCCGCGGCACGAGCGGAATCGGCTACCTGCAACGTGACATCGCCGCGTGCTGCGGATTCATCGAAGGAGTCGGCGATGCGTTCGATATCGGACATACCGGCCGCTACTGCCACGCGCGGCGCCTCGTCGCGATTGATGCCGGCGACGAGGGCCGCGATATCGGCACGGGTCTGATGCAATCGCGCGGCGAATTCCGCCCGCAGCCGGGTGCGATCTGCGCGAGCCACCGAGATGGGCCCCCAGTTGCGATTCCAGATCGGCAGATCGAGACTCACGGCGGGGCTGAGCGTGTGGACCGCGCTCGTGTCGCGGGCGCGCGTGACGGCGATACCGAGGCGCGGGTACTGGCCGAGAATCGCGCGATACAGCGTAGCCTCTTGGCTCGCATAGCCCTGCGCCAGTGCCTGCAGATCGAGCCGCTGGCTGCGTGCAGTCTGAAAGAGTGCATTGGGGTCGGGAGCCGTCCACGCGGCGAGCGCAGCTGGTCCAGCCACCGCCAGCGTTTCGTCCGGCTTCAACCCCAGCATCCGATTCAATTCGAGCTGAGTCGATTGGGCGTCGCGCGCCATCGCCGCAGCGCGCACTGTGGCATCGGCAGCAGCAATTCGCCGTGCCTCCAGTTCGTCACCTTTGAGATCGCCACGCTCAGTGGCAGCGAGCGTCAGCGTCAGAATCCGGTCGGCGGAAGCCGCCGCCTTCTCGGCGAGCACCGCGGCCTGCATCTGGTAAGGGAGGCGCACCGCGAGCAGGCGTGCTTGTCCGGCTGTCGTCCATTCATGCCATGCGATATCGAGCCGCGTCTGATTTGCCGCTGTGCGCGCGGCCTGACGCTCGATCGAGCGAGTCGCCAGTGCGCCGAGCAGATCCAGGCTGAGACCGCCCGCGTATCCATTCACGAGTCCCTGATCCTTGGGTGAGAGGAGTTTGTCGACACTCAGGGAAACCTGTGGATCCGGGAACAGTCCACTCGCGAACAGCTGCGCGGCCGCGACACTCTCCTTGGTACGCAACGCCCGCAGATCCGGATTGGCCAGCACCGCAACCACCGTGACCTCATCCGGCGTCAATGGCTGGGTAAAGTCGAGGGTCACGGCCGGGATGAGCGCGTGATGCAGCTGCTCGGCACCGCGCGCAAGCGCGGTTCGGTCGGGAGCTTCGAGGATCGCGTCGGTATCGGGACCGACCAGAGGTTGCCGGTGATAGAACGTGCAACCCGACGCTGCGCAGATCGCGAAGACGACGCAGGCGAGAACTGCGAATTTTGACGCCCGCACCAGGCTCACGATGAATTGCTCGAGCTTGTTTGACGTCGCGGGCCATCCGCCACCGGCAAACTCACATGCGCCACAAGCCCCGAACGGTCCGTGCGATTCTCAAGCCACACGCGACCACCGAGTTGCTGCACAAGTGCGCGCACGGTCGCAAGACCCAGGCCGTTCCCCCGTGTGTCATCGCCCGGTGATCGATAGAAGCGCTCGAATACGCGCTCGAGTTCATCCGCGGGCAGACCCGGCCCCTCGTCTCGCACCTCAATCGTGACCCAGCCCGCTTGCAACGAGCTTCGCAGTTCGAGCAAGCCCTCGTGCGGCGAATAACGCAGGGCATTGTCGATGAGATTTCCCAGAATCAATATCAACTGATGTGTGCTGCCGCGCACTTGCGCATCGAGAGGTGCCACATTCGTCAACGTGATACCCCGTTCCACTGCAACCATTGAATAGACGGCCTGCACGTCAGCAAGGACCGGCGCAAGCGGCGTGTGCTCGGCGGCGGCACTGTCGCTCGACTCCTCTCGTGCCAGCGCGAGCAGCTGCCCTGTCAGACGAACGACGCGGCGGATTCCCGCACGCAGTTCCTCGTACCGCCGGGCGCGTTCCTCGGGATCAGTGGAACCGTTGAGTACGTCAACCTGGAGCTGCAACGCCGTAATTGGAGTACGCAAGGCGTGTGCGGCATCGGCGAGGAAACGCTGCTCGCGCGAGATTGCAGTGCGTTGGCGCGCCAGGAGCTCATTCATCTCATCGACGAGCGGTCGAATTTCCGCCGGCAATGCGTCGGTCGGCAGTGGATCAAGGGCCAGTGACGGGCGCTTGGCAATTGCCTGCGCAGCGCGGGTTATGGGACGCAATTGCGAACGGACGACGAGCGTGATCAGTAAACCGAGCGCCGGAATGATGATGATGATGGGCAGTAGCGCGCCGAACGCAGCACCGACGGCGCTTTCCCGTCGCACCTCCGTCGATTGGGCGACGGTAACCAACTGATCGCCCGCCTTCGTGACGTAAACCTGATAGGGCTGGCCGTTGACGGTAGCGCTGCCGAACCCCGCGCGAGTGATTGCCGGCAAGTCGATGTCGCCCCTCGTTCGGTAAATGATGTCGCCCTGGCTATTCCTTACGATGACGAACAGGTCGTCCTCGGTTTCATACCCTGCCGGCAGCTCTGCCGCTGCCGTTTCCGGCTTTTCCTCTCCGCTCTGCCGTGCCGCGACGATATGCGCGACGCGCTGCATCTGGCCGTCGAGCAGTTGCTCGGTCTCATGCTTGGCCACCCGATAGGTGACTCCCGCGCACAGGGCGCCGATGACGATGACGGCGATCCACGTGGCCAGGAGCAGGCGTGTGCGAAGCGACATCAGGATTCCGCTTTCAGACGCCAGCCGACGCCACGCACATTTTCGATCAGGCCAGCACCGAGCTTCTTGCGTACCGCATGAATGATGAATTCGACGGCATTGCTTTCCACCGAATCGTCCCAGCCGTAAAGCTTTTCCTCGAGCTGTGCGCGCGACAAAACGGCGCTGGGTTGCTCCATGAATGCCCGCAGAAGTGAGAATTCGCGCGCCGTGAGCGTGACCGACGACCCAGCTTGCTGAACTGAATGTGTCGCCGGGTCCAGCACGAGCGACCCATGGGTCAGGGCGCCTGAGGCCCTGCTCTCCTTGCGCCGCAGGAGGCTGCGCATTCGCGCTTTGAGTTCGGCCAGCTCGAAGGGCTTGACCAGATAGTCGTCAGCACCTCCATCGAGCCCGGCTACACGGTCGCCCAGCTCGACTCGCGCGGTAAGCATCAGCACGGGCGTTGTATTGCCGGCTGCCCGCATGCGTTTCAGCACGCTGAGACCGTCCTGTCGCGGAAGATTCCAATCAAGAAGAATCAGAGCGTATCCGGCCTGAGCGTCGCTCAATGCGACCAGCGCTTGTGCCCCATCTCGTGACCAGTCGACCACATAGCCCTCGTCGCGCAAGCCGCGCTTGAGGCTATCGCCGATCATCACATCATCTTCGACCAGGAGAATTCGCATGGCAGCAGCAAGATAGCGACAGGGTCACGGTTGTGTATGGGAGGCGCGTGCAGATACTGCACCCGAATTCTTAGGTGAGCATTAGCTCAGTGGACAGTGCATCCCGGCAGGCACGACGTGCCGGATTGAATTCTCGATCAGGCACTAATGTCGGCAGTCATTTTCGACTCAAGCTCTAGGGAAGCTTCCTTCCAGTGACCGGATGGACGTAGTGGAACGGCATCACGAACGTTTCTGGCCAGACCGCAGGAGACTCGCGCAACTCGTCCGGACCACGCGGGAGATCCGGGTAGGTTCCTGAATAGTCACACACCATCAATAGTCCTGCGGCGGCGGGTATACCTGCCTCGGGACGCGCCTGGAACGTGATTCGATAATTGAACATCTTGATCTTCCAGACGCCATCCACCTTCACGTACTCGTTCTCGTAGATGCCCGCCTCAATGAACTGCCGTGGAATCGAAGGCGGCGCGTCCTTCTTGCTGTCGTGAATGGCCGCCTGCAGAGAGCAGCGGAATCGTCCCCACGCCCGCGTGCGATCCTCACTGATGTCGATCACGTCCTGGGACAGGATGTGCTCGAAGAGCATGCCGCGCGCAGGTCCACGCAGGCCTGATGCGGAACCGTAGAGGCGTCTTGCACCCGCCTTGCCGCGAAAGATTCCGTTGAGGAAGTAGAGAGTGGCGTCTTCGGCGAACAGATCGACGATCTCGTCGAACATGAACTTGTCCATGAAGTAGCCATACGTGAAATGAAGCTTCCGGATGGCCAGGACGTCCTGCTGAACACCGAGCTGGTGCTTCAGTTCATCGATCTGCGTCTGCAATTGCGCAAGTGTTGAATCGCCCATCGTTTATCGTGCCTTTGTCTTGCAGAAGTGCGTCCAGATCGTCGCGTGCTTGGAGTATGGACCTCCCCCAATTCTCCTGACACATTCGCAGATTCAAGTCCCGTCACTTAGACCATCTAGATCAATCTGTTACATGATGTTCCTGCGAGGCTTCCGAGCCTCGTGGGCACGCACACTTGGGTCACGTAAGATCGCGGCTGGGAGCTAGGCCACTCTTATATATAGAGAGCACTGCGCCTTTGCGTGCCCGCTCCACAGACAACAAGATCGCACATACTTGAACCTGTCAAACACAAGAAGGGCTTGACGCGCGCTGATGCCCGATCGACTCACCTCGTCCCGCTGGCTGCCGAACCTGGTTGCGAGTGTCGAGCCTCACGAGCGCAAAGCGCTGGTGCTCGCGTTTCTGTGCAATTTCGTACTGCTCGGGAGCTACTACATCCTGCGGCCGGTCCGCGACGCGATGGCAACGGTATTCGGCGTCGAGCAGCTGCAGAACCTCTTTACCGGAACGCTTCTTCTCACGCTGCTCTGTTCGCCGGTGTTCGCATGGCTTACCGACACTTTCAAGCTCTCGCGCGTGTTGCCTGGCGTGTTCTGGTTCTTGATCTTCAATCTACTGGGCTTCTGCATCTGGTTTAGCGCCACGCCCGAAAGTCGCTCGCTCGCCGCCGGGTTCTATTGGTGGTTCAGCGTCGTGAATCTCTTCATGATTTCGGTGTTCTGGAGTTTGATGGTTGATACGTTCACGCCGGCGCAGGCGGCGCGCCTGCTGCCCGCCGTGACAGCGGGCGGGAGTCTCGGGGCCATCGCGGGCCCGCTCGTGGCAACGCTCTACGTGAAGCACATAGGTGTGAGCGGACTTCTCGTGCTGGCGGCAGCCGGCCTCTCGATCGTCATTGCGCTCGTGCACTGGCTGATGCGCGAGAAGCGCCGCCTGCAGGAAGCGCATGAGGAGACGCAAGTCTCCACGATGGATCACGAGTTGCGCGGCAACTTGTTCGACGGCTTCCGCGCGCTCGCCACGTCGCCTTATCTGATGAACCAGGCCGTCTTCATGTTGCTCATGACCTGGATTGCCACGGTCGGCTATTTCCTGCAGACCGAACTCGTCGCGAAATCGTTTGCGGGGATCTCCGAGCGCACGCAAGCACTCGCGGACATCGATCTCGTCGTGAATGTTTGCTCGGCGCTCGTCGCGATGTTCGGCTTGAGCCGCTTCATCAAACGGTTCGGCGTCACCGGGAGCCTGGTGCTCAACCCCATTTTGATGGTGGTCTCTTTCGCGCTCATGGCGCTCTCGCCGACGCTCCTGATGTTGCAGGCGATGCAGGCCCTGCGGCGTGTGACTCAATACGCGATCGCACGGCCGAGCCGCGAAATTTGCTTCACCGTCGTCGATCAGGAAAGCCGCTACAAAGCCAAGAACGTGATCGATACCGTGGTGTATCGCTTCGGCGATCTCGCTTCCGCTTGGGTGCAGGCGGGCATGCGAACGATGGGGTTCGGCATGGGCGGCGCGCTGGCGCTGGGCGTGCTGGCGTCGGGGATCTGGGGCCTCAGTGCGCGCTCGCTCGGCCGGCAGTACGAGCGACGGCGCGCCGCAAACACCGGGACCGAGCAGGCTGCAACAGTCTCAGCCCCTGGCGCGTGACTGCCCGTACGCACACGCATCGCGACAGCGTGCGGCTAGGGGCCGGTCGCGGGTTTGTCCCAGTCTTTCTTGCCCGCGTCCTGACCGGCAACCGAGTAGAGCACCTGTGCGTTGCGCGTCTTCTGGAAATCCTCCAGTGACTGTCCGCGCATGGCCGCGTAGATGTGCAGGTTCGTCGTGCCGACCACGGCGCCGAGCTTTTCCAGCAGGAAGAAAATCACGCCGTAGCGGATGAGCGCCCGCCAGTCGAGCCGGCGGATCATGTCGCGCTCTTCCTCCGGCAGACCGGCCTCCACGAACATGGGCTCCGGGTCCGCCAGGAAGCGCTTGCGCCTGACCGGCTCGATGAGCCCGTGCAGGAACTCATTCAGCCGATAGGCCTTGACGCTGCGGTCGAGGGTGAAGGGATACGTTCCCTCGAGCTTCTCGATGCCGGCCCACTGCCTGCCGATGCGCTCGCGATATTGCACCACCGTTTCGTCCGCGGGCTCGTTCGAATCATTCTCGTAGATCACCGTCGCGATCGGCGTCATCGACGGCAGGTAGTACGCCTGGTGGAGCTTCTTCACTCTCTTCGAAAGTGCGCCGCGCATGATCAGCCACATGATCACTTCAGCGCCTTCGCAACCGCCGCGCCTCGCGTACTCCGCGATCGTGATCTGCGTGAGCTTCTCGGGATCCTTCTCGAGAAGCTCGAGGAACTCCATGTCCCACGGCGTGTTGTTGAATCCGGCGCGCTCGCCGTGCACCTGGTGCGAGAGTCCACCGGTACCGACGATGACAACTTTCAGGTCTTCGGGATAGCTTTCGATCGCCTTGCGCAGAGACTGTCCGAGCTTGAAGCAGCGGCGCGCGGAGGGTATCGGGAACTGGAGCACGCCAACCTGCAGCGGCACGATTGCGCCCGGCCATGCGGGCTCGTGGGGCCAGAGCAGCGACAGTGGCGAGAAGCAGCCGTGATCCAGGCCCTTGGCCTGAAAGTAGGACAGATCGAACTCGTCCGCGACGAGCCCGGTCGCCACATGGCGCGCGAGTCCGGGATGCCCCTTGATGGGCGGGAGCTTGCGCGGCCCGCCGCCCTCGTCCGCCACCCAGTAGCGCTCGCCCACGCCGAGCGCGAAGTGCGAGTAGTGATCGAAGAAGAACGAGGTGACGTGGTCGTTATAGATGAAGAACAGCACGTCGGGCTGCTTGTCTGCGAGCCACTGCTGCACGGGCTTGTACCCCTCGAAGATCGGCGCCCACACCGCATCCTTCTGCTTGTTCGTATCGAAGGCAAAGCCGATCGTCGGCGTATGCGACGTCGCGATGCCGCCCACTATCGTGGCCATTTCACAATACCTCTTCGGTTCTGGCGATCGGTGAGGAGAGAATAGCTGAGCTCCACCGTCGACGGGATAAATAGAATGAGCCCGCGGTGAGACTGCCTACTGATCGGCGGCTGGATCGCGTGGCTTGCTGCCGGCAGAGAGCAGCGCGGCTACTTTCTCGGGCCAGGCTCGCGCTGTAACGCGCCCCTGTTGCGGATCGATTGCCGTGCAGACCCTCGTTTCCGTACATTCGACGGTGAGTACCCCAGCGTTGAAGACACGGTGCTGAATATCGACGGCGCAGCGGTGCAGCTTGACGATGCTCGTGTCGATGAGCAACTCGTCACCCCATCGCGCCGGCGCCAGGAACTTGGATCGGTATTCGACGACAGGAATGCCGTCGATGCCGAACTCGGCGATCATTGCTTTCAAGCTAAGACTGCCTCGCGCCAGCAAGGCATGCACCGAAAAGTCAAACCAGATGAAGTAATTCGGGTTGTAGACAATGCCAGACGGATCGCAGTGACCAAATTCAACGGCAACGGTGCGCTGGTTCGTGAGCATCACTACTCGGGGGACTCGAAGCGCGCCACACGGCAAAGCAATCCCCGCAATTGATAGGTCCCCATCTGCGGATCGTAGGGCGGGCCGCTATCGGTGAGCACGTTCACGTTTGATTTCCAAACGCCGTACTCGGGCGCGGGCTCTTCGGGAAACCACCAGCCGTGCTCTGCATTCACGACGTTCGGATCGAGCGCGGGCGCGTAGCGCGCCTGCTGACGAATGCGGCCGCGCCGCGTCTCGATCCACATCCACTCGCCATCTGCAATGCCATGCCGAGCGGCCGTGTCTGGATGGATTTCGGCCCGCGGCTGGCGGTAGGCCTTGCGCACGTGCGGCAACTGCCGATGCTCGGAGTTGAAGAAAAACGGAATCCTCGCGCCGGTCGTGAGCACCAGAGGAAATTCCTTCGCAATCTCGGGCGTGGCGAGCGGACTCTCGGGCGGCTCAACATAGGACGGGAGCGGCGCATAGCCCATCTGCTCGAAGCGCGTCGAATAGAGCTCGATCTTCCCGGTGGGCGTGCGAAAGCCCTTCTCTTCATATTTGCGATATTTCATCGGCATCACGTAGAAGCCGCGCTTGACCAGCTCCTCGAATGTCATGCCCACGCCGCCTGCCTCGAGCTGGCGGTTCAGAACGTCGCGCACTGGCTCTTCGCACACACCGAGTTTCATGCGCCGCGCGAGTTCAACGAAGATCTCCTCGTCCGGCTTGCACTCGCCCACCTGCACGACCTTTTGCTGCGCGACCACGACATTCGCGGCGACGGTCGGAAACCCCGCGACCTGATCGAGCTCGGGCCAGGCCGCCGCCGGCAGAACGATGTCGGCGAGTTCCGCGGTCGGGGTCATGAAGAGATCGGCGCACACCATGAAGTCGAGCTGCATGAGCGACTCGTACACCAGCTTGGAGTCCGCGTACGTCAAGAGCGTGTTGTTGCCGAAGACCAGAAAGGCCTTCACCGGGTAGGGTTTGCCCTCGCGCATCGCCTGCAGCAGCGTCGGGATATGGGCTGCCGGCAGGTCCGCTCCCTCGCCGCAAAGCAGTTTGAAGCGGTCGGCCCCGAGACGCTTGGCGTTCGCTTCCGGCGTCAGGTTCTCGATGAGGCTCGGAAAGCGGCCGAGTCCTTTCATGCCGAATACCCAGCCGCCCGGCACGTCGATGTTGCCGGTGAGCGCAGGCAACATGGATAGAGCGCGAATGGTCTGGATGCACTTGGGCGTATGTTCAATGGCGCAGCCCCATTCGAGCATCGCGGGCTTCGTCGTCGCGAACAGCCGCGCCGCCGCGCGGATCTTCTCCGCCGGCACCCACGTGATCGGCTCGGCCCACTCGGGCGTGTACTTGCGCACGTGCGCAGCGAGCGCGTCGAAGCCGTGCGTCCAGCGCGCAACGAACGCCGCGTCATAGAGCTTCTCGCCGATGATGACGTTCAACATCGCCAGCCCGAGCGCATCGTCCACGCCGGGGCGCACGCGCAGTCACACGTCAGTTCGTTTGCTGAGCTCGGTCTCCCGCGGATCGACGACGATCACTTTCGGATTGTGAGCCAGCGAATCGCGGGCATTGAAGCGCGTCTCGCCATCGGGGCCGGAGTTGAGCGGGTTGTGTCCCCAGTAGAGGATGCACTGCGGCTTCGTATTGGAGGTGAAGTCGCACACCGGAAAGTCGCCATAGGTGAGCAGGCACGTATTCACGCGCGGATGAAAACACTGCGCGAACCCCGGCTCCGCCCAGTTCGGCGTGCCGAGCGCATGGCCGAAGCGCGACACCCAGCGGATATGATGCCGCCCGGTTCCCGTGCCGAGGGCAATGGACTCCGCGCCGAAATCCCTGCGAATGGCGAGCAGCCGCGTGGATATTTCCTCCAGTGCCTCGTCCCAGGAAATGCGCTGCCAGCTGCCCGAGCCGCGCGGTCCGGTCCTGCGCAGCGGGTGCTTCAGGCGATCCGGGTGATAGACGAGATCAAGCGTCGCCGTGCCGATGGGACAGAGCCGCCCGCGGTTCAGCGGCGAGTCGGGATCGCCACGTACCTTGACGAGCCGCCCGTCCTCGACGTGCATGAGCGTGCCGCAGCCGCCGTGGCAGGAGCGGCAGACACTCTTATATATATGCGCGCTGGTCCCCATTTTGGGTTCCCGAGCCGTCATGCGGCCGGGTGCGCCGGATGCCACAAACGGGCCGCGGTCTCGCGCTCGTAGCCCTTGCCTGCCGGATAGCTGACGAGCTCGAATTGCATGCCCCACGGCGCAAGAAAATAGACCCACGTCTGGCCAGCGCTTGGGCCGGTCGTGCGTACAGTCGGCTCGCCGAGAATGCGAACGCCGCGGCTTCTCAAGTAAGCAAGCGCTGCGTCCATATCGTCGACATAGAACGCCAGGTGATGGCCGCCGACATCGCTGTTCTTCGGTTGCCGCGTATTCTGATCCGGCGCGGAATATTCGAACAGCTCGAAATTCGAGCCGTGCCGGCAGCGCAGGAATTTCAACCGCTTCATGACGGCACGTGGATGCACGTTCAGATGCGTCGTCATCCAGTCGTCCTGCGCCGAAAACGGGCCGAGGTCGTAGAACGGCTCGCAGCCGATCACGTTCACGAAGAACTCGACGGCCTCAGCAAGATCCGGCACGGTAAAGCCGATGTGGTCGGTACCGCGCAATCCGGGAATGCCACCGCTTAAGTGTGACATGACTACTTCACCTCCGCCGATGCAACTACCTGCGGCTGCCTGCGGCGGCTTCTGCCAGCCATGATGCCGGTAAATGCGTCACGGATCTTGTCGATGTTCACGATCGCGGCGCGCTCGAGGATCTTCGAGACATTGGGTGACGCTTCGCCACCGTGAATGCGACCGACCGGCCGGTCGAGATCGTCGAAGCAGCGACGTTGAACTTCATCGGCAAGCATAGCCCCGTAGGATGCGGTCCACGAGCCTTGCTCCAGTACCACGGCATTGTGCGTCTTGCGGATACTCGCGCCGATCGTCTCCCAGTCGAGACCGGCTCGGTCGAGCGAGCGCAGGTCGATGACTTCCGCGTCGATCCCGAGCTCATCCGCCGCGCGAACCGCGAGCGGTGTCATCGCAAGATACGTGAGCACGGTGAACGCGCTGCCCGGCCGCGCGATGTTCGCTTTGCCAAGACGGATGTAGTAATCGAAGTCCTCAAGCGGGCCGGGACCTTTCGAGGGATAGAGATCGACGTGCTCGATCACGAGCACCGGGTCGTTGCATCTCAAGGCGCTGTTCATCAGGCCGACGTAGTCGAATGGTGTCGACGGCGCGACGATGCGCCAGCCGGGCCACAGCGCGAACAGGCCGGCCGGATCCATCGAGTGTTGCGAGCCGTAGCCGGTGCCGAGCGCACACTTCGTGCGCAGTACGAGCGGCACAGGCGTATCGCCGCCGAACATATGGCGCGCCTTCGCGATCTGATTGAAGAGCTGATCCGCGGCAACGAGTGAAAAGTCCGCGTACATGAATTCGACCACTGGACGGAAATGTCCCTCCATGGCGACCCCGCCCGCGAGCCCGACGAATCCCTGCTCGGCAATCGGCGTACCGATGATCCGATCGGGGAAGCGCTCGGCGAGGCCCCGCGTGGCGCCGTTGGTTCCGCCCCGCAACCGATGAATGTCTTCACCGATACAGAAGATTCGGCCGTCTTCCTCCATGCGCCGCTCCATGACCCGGGGGATCACGTCGGTGAACTTCACGGTGCCCGTCTTGCCGCTCGCCGAAGTGAGTTCCTCGTAGCGCAGGTTGTCGAGTTCCGACAGGTCGCCGCGCACGCCGCGATCCGGATTCGACGCGTCCGGCCACAGCGAGGGAACGATGGTGCGCTTCTCGCCCTTCGTCTCGGTGAGGCGGGAGGCGATCTCCTGCATGACACTGGTTGCGCCCGCACGCAGCTTCGCGTCCTCTTCCTCGGTGAGCCAGCGGCGCTCGATCATGCCGCGTGCGAGGCACGTCAGCGGATCACGGGTTCGCCAGGCCGCTTCTTCCTCCTTCGTCCGGTAGCCGAATGCACTCCCCTGCATTCCGCCGCTGTGGTGAAAGAAGCGATACACCTCGGCTTCGATGATGTACGGGCCGCCGCCGGTCCGCATCGCATCGACGGCCATCTGCGCCGCAAGTCGAACTGCGACGGGATTCATGCCATCCACGCGCAGCGCGGGGATGCCATACGCACCGCCGCGCGATGATAGCCGCACCTCGCGCATCTCCTCGGCCACTGACGTCGCCACGGCGTAGCCGTTGTTCTCCATGAAGAAGCAGATCGGCAGTGACCAGAGCGACGCGAGGTTCAGGGATTCCGGCACCGCACCGATGTTGACCGCCCCGTCGCCGAGGAAAGTGAACACGACGTCGCCCGCTCCGCGACGCTTGCACGCCCAGGCCGTGCCGGTGGCGAGCGGCACGCCCCCGCCGACGATGGCGTTGGTGCCGAGGGCGCCCGCTTCAGCCCAGCGCAGGTGCATCGAGCCGCCGCGTCCTTTGCAGAAGCCGGGCGCGAGTCCCATGATCTCCGCCAGCGCGCGATAGAGCATCGTGTTGATCGCATCCGGCAAGGGCGCGGACCGCGGATCGTAGTTCTCGCCGTCGAGGTAGCGCAGACACTTCGCCAGAAACTGATGGTGGCCGCGATGCGAACCGCTGATCAGGTCGGAGGCGCGCAACACCGCGACGGCGCCGACGGCGGCGCCCTCCTGTCCGATGCTCGAATGAGCGGGCCCGTGTACGAGCCCCTCGCTGTTGAGCTTCAGCACGGTCTCTTCAAAGGAGCGCACGACGTGCAGGTGATGCAGCATGCGTAGCAACGCGGCTGCGCCAAGGACGTCCCAGTCCTCCGGCACCGCCTGAATCTCCTGCCACGGCGCGGCGTATTTCAGATCATTGAGCTTGGGCATCCTGGCTCCACACTCGGCACAGGCTCTTCAGAACACGTCACAGCCCGGCAGGCCGCAGGAAATCAGGCGATCGGACGGGAAATTCGTGATGACTTCGCAGCCGTCGCGCGTCACCACCACCTCCTCCTCGATGCGCGCGGCCCCCGAACCGTCGGCCGCGCCCTTCCAGGTTTCTACGGCGAACACCATGCCCTCCTTGAGCACCGAGCCCTGGCCCTTGAAGCGCCGGCTGATGATCGGACGCTCCCACAGGCTCAAGCCGATGCCGTGACCATACTGCAGCAGAAATGCCTCTTCCTCGTTCTTGTAACCGAATTCTTCCGCCGCGGGCCACACGCCAGCGATGTCATCGACGGTGGCGCCAGGCCGGATCGCATCGATCGACGCGCTGATCCACTTCGACGCCAGGTCGTACGCTTCGATCTGATGTTTGTTCGGTTCTCCACAGACGAACGTGCGGTAGTAGCAGGTCCGGTAGCCGTTGAACGAATGCATGATGTCAAGATAAACCATATCGCCCGGCTGGATGATGCGGTCGGAGAACGTATGGCAGTGCGGCGTACCGCGCGGGCCGGCCACCGAATTGATGCACTCAACGCGCTCGGAGCCGAGGCGGAACAGCCGGTCGTGGGCGATCGCCACCAGCTCGTTCTCTCGCGCGCCCGGCCGGATCGCCTTGCAGATGTCGTAGTAGGTGGCATCGACCATCGACGCCGCGACTTTCAGACACTGGATTTCCTCCGGCGTCTTGGTCTCGCGGGCATCGAGCATCGCCTGCTGCCCGTCGACGACTTCGATGCCTTCCTTCTCGAGCGCGCGCAGCATCGGCAGCTCGAGGAGATCGATGCCGAGCGGTTCCCGGTCGATCCCGTAGTGCACCAGCATCTTCTTGATCTGGCGCGCGAACTCCTTTTGCGCGCCGACGCTCGGCGGCACCGCGCCCTGCATGTTGCTCACCGGTGCCCCGACGCGCTCGGCGATCCAGGGTGAGCTGATGCGCTTGGCAGGCGGCGCCGGATCCCACAGGTAGGGCTCGCCGTCACGCGGGCAGAGACAATAGCGGTCGAATTTGTCGCGCGCCCATTCACCGATGTGGGTGCCGGTGATGTAGCGCACGTTGTCGACGTTGAAGCACAGCGCGCCGCCGAGCCCCGCGGCCTTGACGGCCTTTTGCGCACGTTCGAAGCGCTCGCGGATCATGCGGCCGTAATCGACGCCGAGCTCCCAATCCTTGGCCATCGTGCCCCACTGGGCAGTCGCATGCGGACGGTTGTATTTCATCGCGTAGCCCTCCGAAAAGGTTTGTCCGCTGCAGTGTCAGTCGAGGCCACTCGCCCTCGCCTGCTCACGCGCAATCACGGACCAGTCTCTATCGCCATCCCCGTGCGCGATCGCGCTCAGCAGTCGATCGCGAACCAGGTTCGCGCTCGGCAACGGGACCCCCGCCGACTCCGCCGCAGCGAGCACCAGGTTTGTGTCCTTCAGACCCAGCCGCGTGGTGAAGCCGACGTGCTCATAGCGCTCCTCGGCGATGATGCTGCCGTAGGTCTTGTAGGCCGGCGCGGCGAAGAGACCCTCAGTCAACACTTCAAAGAGCAACATGGGCGCAACTTCGTACTTGCGCGCGAGAGCAAATGCTTCGCCCAGCGTTTCAATGCAGCAGGCGAGCACGAAATTGTTGGCAAGCTTGATTGCCGCAGCGCTCTCGGGCTTGCGGCCGGCATTGAATACGCGCCCGCCGATGGCGCCAAAGACGGGTGCGCACGCGGCAAGCGCGCTGGCAGGTCCGGCTGCGACGATTCCGAGTTTCCCCGCATCCACAGCATCGGGTCGGCCGAGCACGGGAGCAGCAATGAAATTCTGGCGCGCCGCAATGTGCGCCTCCTCGATTGCGCGGATCGCCGCAACTCCGTGCGTTCCCATCGCAACATGAGTAGCGCCTTGAGGAAGACTATCGCGCACACCACCGCTCGCGAGCGCCACCTCCTGTAGCGCTGAGTCATCGGCGACCATCGTGATGAGCACCTCGCGGTCGGCGCATGCGGCACTGATCGAAGCGGCGGCACGCGCGCCGGCTTGTACGAGATCTGCGGCTTTCTGTGGCGTGCGGTTGTACACGAGCAGGTCGTGCCCGGCGGCAAGCACGCGGCGAGCCATCGCCGTCCCCATCCGCCCAAGACCGATCAGCCCGACCTTCATCGTGACTCCCTAAGCCGCGCGCCCTGCGGTGGCATCCTTGACTTCGGGGACCACGAGGTGGAAGAGCTTCAGCGTTCCACTTCCGGACGGCCGAATCGCCGCCGTCTCATTCGGACCCAGATACACACCGGCGCCGCGCCCGACAGCATAGTCCTTGCCGTCGAGCGTAATGACACCGTCGCCCTCCATGACATACAGCAACTGATGCGTTACCGCCCGCGGCGCCGGCGCGAGACGGTCGCTGCCACTCAACCAGCGCAGCATGCCGAGCACGTTCTTCGCTCCGCACAGTTTCGGATTGAGAATCTCGGCGACTTCGCCGGCTCCCGCCGCACGGTTGCGCGCACAGTCTGCGGTGTGGATGAATGTCGTGCTCATTGGCTGCTCTCCTCGTTCGCGTCAGCTCTGAACCCAGATCTTGCCGTCGACTTTCTCCCACAGCAGATCATCCGGCGTACCGTCGAGAATCGTGGTCTTGAAGCGGTTCGGCGCCTGGAACTCGAAATAGAATAGTGGATCGATCGAACGCAGCCGATGCGGCTCGTCCGCGGGAATGAACACCATGTCGCCGGGGCCGACCTCGCGTTCACCGTCCGGCGTCTCAACCGCAGCGCGGCCTTCCATGATGAAGTAGAAGTGCTCGCAATTCGCATGCTGGTGATAGGGAGACTTGGCTCCCTTCTTGTAGCGCATGATGCCCGCGAGCATGTCATTGATGTGGGCGAGCTCCTTGCTGACGAAGAACACACGTTCGCGGCCCGGCACCGTCGAGACCAGCTTCGGCAGCTCGTCCTGATGAAAAAGATATGCCATCGGCTTTCTCCTTGAGACTAAGCGGTTGTCAAATGAAGGCAGGCACTGCCGCCGGCGGTGCGCCGCTCGCGTCGAGTTCGACGGCATCCAGACAGACGCTTTCGCGGTGTAGCTGGACCTCGATCACCTTTTCACGGAAGCGCTCGGAGTCGATGTGAAGTGTGTATCCGCCGCTGTCGAGCTCGAGCCCGCTGAATCGGAATTCGCCAAATG
>JBGPLJ010000043.1:0-16874 GCA_041486385.1 Steroidobacteraceae bacterium | reverse complement strand
CTTGCGTCTACGATGCGCTGGGCGTGGAAGTCTCGGTCGTCGAGCTGACGGCCGCTCTCATGCCCGGCTGCGATCGCGACCTCGTGCGTCCGCTCGAGCGGCGCCTGGCGAAGCGCTACCGGCAGATTCTGCTCGGTACCCGCGTCGCCGGCATCGAGGCGCGCAAGCAGGGCTTGCGCGTGAGTTTCGCGGGCGCCGCCGCCATCGAACCGGAAACCTACGACAAGGTGCTCGTCGCCGTCGGACGCGTGCCGAACGGCCGGGCGATTGGCGCCGATGCGGCGGGTGTCGTGGTCGACGAACGCGGTTACATCAAGGTCGACAAGCAGCAGCGCACGAACGTGGCGCACATCTTCGCGATCGGCGATGTCGTTGGCGCGCCGATGCTCGCGCACAAGGCGTCGCACGAAGGCAAGGTCGCCGCCGAAGTGGCGGCGGGATTGAAGCGCGCCTTCGATGCGCGTGTCATTCCATCCGTCGCCTACACGGATCCGGAAGTAGCGTGGGTCGGTGTTACCGAAATCGAAGCCGAAGCGCAGGGCATCCGCTACGGCAAGGGGATGTTTCCCTGGGTTGCAAACGCGCGCTCGCTCACACTCAACCGCGATGACGGCTTCACCAAGCTCCTATTCGACGAGGAGACGCACCGCGTGATCGGCGGCGGCATCGTCGGGCCCAACGCCGGCGATCTCATCGCTGAAGTCGCGCTTGCCATCGAGATGGGCGCGGACGCCGCGGACATCGGGCTCACCATCCATCCCCATCCGACGCTGTCCGAGACCATCGGCATGTCGGCTGAAGGCTTCGAGGGCACGCTCACCGATCTGTACGTGCCGAAGAAATGAGCCGCGCTGACCCGAGCGCCAGACCCAAGGATCAGGGCGCAGCCCGGGTCTTTTGCCGGTAGCCGCAGAATTCGCGGATCACGCAGGCCGGGCAATCGGGCTTGCGCGCCTGGCAGACGTAGCGGCCGTGCAGGATGAGCCAGTGGTGCGCTTCCTTGCGAAATTCCTCGGGCACCACCTTCATCAGCTTCTTCTCGACCGCCGCCACGTCCTTGCCTGGCGCGAGGCCTGTTCGGTTCGCGACGCGAAAGATGTGGGTGTCCACGGCGATGGTCGGCTCACCGAAGGCGGTGTTGAGGATGACGTTCGCCGTCTTGCGGCCAACGCCCGGGAGTGCTTCGAGCGCTGCGCGATCACGCGGGACTTGACCTGCGTGGCGCTCGAGCAGCAGACGGCAGGTCGCGACGATGTTCTTCGCCTTCGTATTGAAGAGGCCAATCGACTTGACGTAGCCCGCGAGGCCTGCAACGCCGAGCGCCAGGATCGCGGCCGGCGTGTTGGCAACCGGAAAGAGCCGGGCCGTTGCGAGGTTCACGCTCTTGTCGGTCGCTTGCGCCGAGAGGATGACCGCGACCAGCAGCTCGAACGGCGACTGGTAGTGCAGCTCCGTGGTCGGGTGCGGATTCGCGGCCCGCAGGCGCTCGAAGATGGCACGCGTGCGGCTCGGGTTCATGGTGGTCTCAGGCGGGTGATCAGGTCACGCGCATGCCGGGTTCGGCTCCGCTGTCGACCGCAAGCAGAAAAACTCCCGACCCTTCCTCGGGGCTCGCGCACAGGATCATTCCCTCGGAGACGCCGAATTTCATCCTGCGCGGCGCCAGATTTGCGACGAGCACCGTCAGCCGCCCGACGAGCGCCGCCGGGTCGTAGGCCGATTTGATGCCGGAGAAGACTTCGCGCGTCCCGAGCGCGCCGACGTCGAGCGTGAGCTTCAGGAGCTTGTCCGCGCCTTCGACCTGCTCGGCTCTGACGATCCGCGCGATGCGCAGATCGACTTTCCTGAAGTCGTCGACGGAAATTGTCGCAGGCCCGGTCGGGACGGACGCTTGCGGATTGGCGGTGGTCATCTGCGCGGATTCCTTGCCGGTGTCGAACAGTGCGTCGAGCTGCTTGGCGTCGACGCGGGTCATCAGGTGTGAATAAGGTCCAATGCGCTCGGGGAGCGACTCGGCATCGCTCCACCGAAAACTGCGGTCGAGCCCGAAGAGCTCGCGTGCCACGCGGTCCGCGGTCTTTGGCAGAACGGGAGCCAGCATGACGGTCAGAAACTTGAAGCCGAGGAGCGCATGCGAGCAGACCTCTTGCAGCTCGCCAAGCTTCGATGGGTTCTTGGCGAGGATCCAGGGTTTGGCGGCGTCGAATTGCTGATTGATGTGGTCCGCTGTCGCCATGATGTCGCGAATCGCCTTGGCGGAGTCGCGCGCTTCGTAGGATTCGCGGATCAGTTGGGCAGCGCCGACGGCATTTGCTGCGTCTTTGAGCGCGCCCGCACCGTACTTGAGGGCGCCATCGAACTGCTTCGTGATGAAGGTGGCCGCCCGGCTCGCGATGTTGACGTACTTGCCGATGAGGTCGCTGTTGACGCGCGCCACGAAGTCTTCCGGGTTGAATTCGATGTCTTCCACATGGCCGTTCAACTTGGCGGCGATGTAATAGCGGAGCCACTCCGGATTCATGCCGAGATCGAGATAGCGCAAGGGACTCAAGCCCGTGCCGCGCGACTTCGACATCTTCTCGCCGCCGAGCTGGATGAAGCCGTGGACATAAACGCTGTTCGGAATCTTGCGACCGGCGAATTTCAGCATCGCCGGCCAGAAGAGCGTATGGAAGTAGATGATGTCCTTGCCGATGAAGTGCACCTGCTCCACGGCGTCGTCGGCAATGAAGTCCGCAAAGCTGCGCGGTTCGCCATTGCCGCGGGCTTTGCCGGAGTCGAAATAATTCTTCAGCGCGGCGAGATAGCCGATCGGCGCATCGAGCCACACGTAGAAGTACTTGCCCGGCGCGTCCGGCATCGGGATGCCGAAGTAGGGCGCATCGCGCGAGATGTCCCAGTCGCCGAGCTTCTGTTCACCGCTGCCGGCGAGCCACTCGCGCGCCTTGTTGGCTACCGAGGCTTGCAGTCGCCCTGGCTCGTCAATCCAGCGCGTCAGGAACTCGACGCACCTCGCGTCGGAAAGCCTGAAGAAATAGTGATCGGAGGTCTTGAGCACGGGCGCCGCGCCCGTGAGCGTCGAATACGGATTGATGAGGTCGGTCGGCGCGTATACCGAGCTGCAGACTTCGCACGCGTCGCCGTACTGGTCCTTCGAATGACAGTTCGGACATTCGCCCTTGATGTAGCGGTCTGCGAGAAACATCTGCTTGACCGGATCGTAGAACTGCGCGACCGGTTTCATGTAGGTGAGGCCGGCCGCACGCAGGTGCCGGTAGATGTCGGTCGAGAGTTCGACGTTCTCGGGCGAGTGCGTCGAGTGCCAGTTATCGAAGCTCAGGTAAAAGCCTGTGAGGTACCTCTGCCGGCCCGCCGCGATGCGGGCCACCAGCGCCTCCGGCGTGACGCCTTCCGCCTCGGCTTTGAGCATGATGGGAGCGCCGTGCGCATCGTCGGCGCCCACAAAATGCACTGCGTTGCCCAGCATGCGCTGAAATCGCACCCAGGTGTCCGCCTGGATGTACTCCATGACATGGCCGATGTGGAACGGCCCATTGGCGTAGGGCAGGGCCGTGGTGACGAAGATCTTGCGCGGCATCGCGCAAGTTTACAGGAAGGCAACGGATTGCAGACCTCGTCCTCTATGCCTGTCCTCTAGCCCTGGTCCTTGACGGGTTCGAACTTCGACTTGTTCAGGCCCTTCTGATAGGCCGTCTTGCCGGTGATCGTCCGGTCATCGAGGAGCGCCTGAATCGCCATGTCCATGGTGCGCATGCCGTGTTGCGCGCCGCTCTGCATGCTGTTCTCGAGTTGATCGAGCTTGCCCTGGCGGATGAGATTCGCGATGGCGGGCGTATTGACCATGATTTCAAGCGCTGCGACGCGACCCTGCTTGTCGGCGCGCTGCAGGAGCTGCTGTGAAATCACGCCGCGCAGCGAAGTCGACAACATGGTGCGCACGTGCGATTGCTTGTCGGCCGGGAACTGGTTGACCATGCGATCGACCGTGGGGGCGGCGCCATTGGTATGGAGTGTCGCCATCACCAGAATGCCCATTTCGGCCGCGGTGACCGCGGCACTGATGGTCTCGAGGTCACGCAACTCGCCGACCAGCACGACGTCGGGATCCTCGCGCAGGGCCGAGAGCAAGGCCGACGAAAAACTCGGCGTATGCACGCCGACCTCACGCTGGCTGATCAGGCAGCTCTTGCGCTCGTGCACGAATTCGATCGGGTCTTCGATCGTGATGATATGGCCCTTCTCGCGCGTATTGATATCGTCGATCATCGCCGCAAGCGTCGTCGATTTGCCCGAGCCGGTCTTGCCGGTGACGAGAATGAGTCCGCTGTTGACACGGCACAGGTTATGCACCGCGTCGGGGAGATTCAGCTGCTTCAAGTTCAGTGCTTTCGACGGTATGACTCGAAACACGGCGCCCATGCCATTCAGCTGGCGCATGACATTCACGCGGAAGCGCGCGACACCCGGAACGTGGTGGGCAAAGTCGGTGCCGTCTTTGGCTTCGAAGCGGCGCACCGCCTGCTTCGGCATGATCTCGTAAAGGCACTCCTTGACGAAATCCGCCGTCAGGCGATCGGGCTTGAGGGTGAGGAGATCTCCGTAGAGGCGGATGCGCGGCGGATCGCCCGCGAGAAAATGCAGGTCCGAGCCTTTCTTCTCGAGGATCTCGCCGAGAAATTCGTCGATTTTCGCCATCGGTCGCGCGTCAGCCTGGTGCGAGATCGAGCTTCGGCAGCACGGTCGTGTCGGTGACGAAGCGCGCGAACAGCTTCTTGTCGTTCGCGTACGCAAACGCATGGTCGGGATCGACCTCTTTCGCCTGGATCGCCGCGAGCAGCGCCTGATCGAGGATCTGCATGCCGTAATCCTTGCCGGTCTGCAGCTGCGAGGGGATCTGATGCGTCTGATCCGTCATGATGAGCTTCGCAATCGCCTTCGTGACCACCATGACTTCGCACACCGCCTTGCGGCCGCGGCCATCGGCGGACTTGATGAGCACCTGGGTGACCACCGCGATCAGGCTCTGCGCGAGGAAGCTCTTGGTCTGCTCCCGTTCTTCGATCGGCAGCGCATCGATCACGCGGTCTATGGTCTTCACCGCGCCCGTCGTGTGCAGCGTTCCGAATACGAGGTGTCCGGTTTCGGCGGCGGTCATCGCCATGCGGATCGTGTCTGCGTCGCGCAGCTCACCGACGAGGATGATGTCGGGATCCTCGCGCATCGCTGCGCGCACACCTTCCGCGAATGACGGCAGGTGCGTGCCGAGCTCGCGCTGGATGACCTGCGCCTGCTTGCTGCGGTGGACGAATTCGATCGGATCCTCAAGGCTGATGATATTGACGCGCCGGGTCTGATTCAGCAGGTCGATCATCGATGCGAGCGTGGTCGACTTGCCTGTTCCGGTGCTGCCGGTGACGAGCACCATGCCCTGATGATAGTCGCAGAGCTTGCGGATGATGGGCGGCAGGTTCAGGCGTTCGAGGCTCGGGATTTCGCTTGGGATCGAGCGGAAGGTCGCGCCGACGCCGGTTTCCTTGCGATACACGTTCACACGGAAGCGACCGCCTTCGCCCGAAACATACGAAAAGTCGAGATCGTGTCCGTCGTGGAAGCGCTCGACCTGCGATTGCGTGAGGATCTCGGTGATGTAGCCCTCGAGTTCGGCGTCGCCGACCTCGCGGAACTTGATCGGCATAAGGTCGCCGTGCATGCGAAGCATCGGCGGCACGCCAACCGCGAGGTGAATGTCCGAACACCCCTGCGCGAGTCCAAGCTTCAGGAAGGCATCAATGCGGGCCATGCTCGCAATCATGCATGAAGATTATGTGAAGTCTAGGCCCGTCGCGTCGTGGTCGAGACTTGGATCACAAACTCGGGGTGCCGGGACGCAGCCGCGGATCGATTGCCGGAGATCCGATCCACGCTGAGACCAGCGATTAAAGCTGCTTTTCCAGCGCTTCGCGCAGCGCTTCCATGGTGGGAAAGCGTTTGCTCTTGTCGACGGACATCGCTTTCACGACGATATCGCTCACGCCTTGAGGAATCGTCGGCAGCATTTCGATGGGCGGTCGCGCCTTGCCCTGCACATGCTGGTACATCACGGACATGTGATCGCCCCGTGAGTACGGCGGCTGGCCGGTAAACATCTCATACAGAATGACGCCGATGCTGTAGATATCGGCCGTCTCGTCGACCTTCTTGCCGAGAATCTGCTCGGGCGCCATGTATTTCGGCGAACCGATCACGTAGCCGGTCTTGGTGAGCTGCGTGTCGCCCTGGCTCTGCGCCGCCGCGACGCCGAAATCCACGATCTTCAAGAGCCCCTCGTTGTTGATCAGCACGTTCGCGGGCTTCAAGTCGCGGTGGACGATGCCCACATGGTGCGCAACCGTCATGCCATTCGTCATGTCGATGCCGAACTTGATGGCCTTCTTGAGGTCCATCGGCTTCTCGTTGATTTCGGCGCCGAGCGTGTGCGAGGGGAAGTACTCCATCGAGATGGCGTAGTTGCCCTTGATGTAGAGGAAGTCGTAAATGCGGATGACGTTCTTGTGGGTGATCTTGCGCGAGTAGCGCAGCTCATGCACGAAGCGCTGCATGATTTCCTCGTCCTGTGCGACGTTCGGATTGAGGAACTTCAGGATCAGGCGCTCATCCACCACGGTATCTTCCATGAGGAGCACCGTACCGAAGGCGCCGCGCCCGATCTTTTCGATGAATTTGTAGCGCCCCTCGAGAATATCGCCGGGCTTGAGCGTCGCGATGTCGAGTTTCGCGGCGGCCTCGTGCTGCTTCACGATCGCCGCCACTTCGGCGTTGTCCATGAGCAGAGTCTTGGCTGCCTCCGTGGGCAATGGCACCACGGCAGGTGCCGGGCTCACGGTCGTGCGGCGCGGATCGGAGCTCGCGCGCGCGGTTGCGCTGGGTGCGCTGGCGCTCGCCATCGACGGCGCGAGCGTTGAGGAACCGGTGGAGTGGCGCTTTTCGATGTCCTCGACGGCCTTCATGGCGACATTGGAAATCGTCTGATCGCCGCTCGCGATGCCCGCCGCATGGATCTGATTGCGCACGGCTTCCGCGCGGCGCTCGTCAACGAGCCGCGCCAGCGCCTGAATCGCCTCGATCTTCACTTCCTTTTCCGGCCGCTGCAGCACAATGAACAGCGGTTCGATGATCTTCGTGTCACCGAGCTTGCCGAGCGCCCGTACCACCGTCGGCAACGAACGGATCTGAGTCTGGGTGCTGAGCATCTCGACGAGCCGCGGCAGGGCGCGCTTGCTGCCGATGGCGGCCAGGGCATCGACCGCGCGCTCGCTGACCCACCAGTCCTTGTCCTTGGTCGCCTCGATCAGGTGGGTGATGGCGCGCTCGTCCTTGGTCTGATTGAGGATCTCGATGGCCGCGCGCCGGATGTCTTCGTCGTCGTCCTTGATGAGCTGCAGCACCGCATCGACCACCTTCGGGCCGCCGATCTTGCCGAGCGCGTCGGCCGCGCGGCTGCGCACCCACCAATCGTCGTCCTTGATGGCGTCGAGGAGGTCCTTGACGGACTTCGCGTCGCCGATTTCATTCAGGACCTCCACCGCCGCGCGCCGCGCATATTCGGATTCGTCCTTCAGCGCCGGCAGCAGGTACTTCACGGTCTCAGGGTGGCGCTGCCGGATCAGGAGTTCGACGGCCTTGTTCTGGATGTCGACTTCGCCGTCGAGCAGCAGCTTCGCCACGGGTTCGATGGCGATCGGCTGGTCGATCTTCGCGAGCGAGACGAGAGCTGCCTGGCGGATGAGCTTGCTGTTGTCCTTGAGCTGCTTCTGGATTGCCTCGCTGACCTGCGGCAGGTTGAAGCGCGACAGCATGTTGATGATGTGCACTCGCGCAAGAGCGTCCTTGCCTTCGATGCGGCTGATGAGATCCGGCACCGAGTTGACGTCCACCATCTCGCCGATAATGCGAAAAAGCGCTGCCTTTTCGTTCGGCTCCTGGACGTAGGCCGCGGTCAGGAGTTCACGGACACTGAAGCGGGCGCGCTGGGCGGCGATCACTTCCAGAATCGCCGACTTCGACGCGTCGGGATTCGACAGGGCTTCGATCAGCATGCTCGGCGAGTAGTTCTTGCTGGTCGACAGGGCCCAGGCGATGCCGGCCACCGCGCGGGCGTTGTTCTGTCCCATGCCTTTGATGAGGAGCGGAAAGGTCTTGTTGTCGACAATTGCGGCCAGCGCTTCGACATAGGCGACCGTCTCGCGTTTATCCGCCTGCCCGAGCGCCTCAACGATGGGCTCGACTGCCGAAGCTCCGAAGCTGGCCAGCTTCTGCATGGCTTTCTGGGCCCGCGGGCTCTGCGGGTCGCCTGCTTCCTTGATCTCGGCGATCAGGCGCTCGGTTTTCAGAGTGCTGAAAAAGCTCATCCTGCTCAAGTCCAGACGACGAAATAGCCGCGCGGTTGCGCGTAAGTCATTATGCCTTATGAGGCAGGCGCTGTGCTCAAGGGTCCCTGCGTGGGGCGCACCGTGGCAGGGCAATCCGCTACAATCAAGCGCGTTTTCTTTCCCATAACTCATAAGCCCCAAGTCGGATGCCATGAACGCAGCAAGCGATGTCGGCGGCGACCCTCTGCGCCGAAGGATTGAAGCCTACCAAGACCCGTGGCTTGGGACGACGCTCGGCGCAGCGCGGGCTGTGGCCGGCATTGAACGCCAGCCCGGGCGGATTAGCGTTGACATCGTTCTCGGATTTCCGGCGGCGGACTATGCCGCACAGCTTGCCGCAGAGCTCCGGCAGTGGGCACCCGTCGAGCCCGGGACCGAGCTCGTGGTGACCGTGCGGAGCGCAATCGTCGCGCACGCCGTGCAGAAGAATCTGAAACCGCTGCCTGGTATCGGCAACGTGGTGGCGGTCGCCTCGGGGAAAGGTGGTGTCGGCAAATCGACCGTCGCCGCCAACCTGGCGCTCGCGTGGGCCCGGCAGGGCGCGCGGGTCGGATTGCTGGATGCGGACATTTATGGGCCCAGTCAGCCGCTCATGATGGGTCTCGTCGGGCAGCGCCCGGTCACTCGGGACCAGAAGCGCATCGAGCCCCTCATCGCACATGGCGTCGCCGTCATGTCGATCGGATTCCTGATCGATCCCGACCAGCCGATGGTCTGGCGCGGACCCATGGTGACGCAGGCGCTGACCCAGCTGCTCGGGGACACCCTGTGGGGCGAACTCGATTACCTGGTCGTCGATATGCCGCCCGGCACGGGCGACATTCAGCTGACACTGGTCCAGCGCGTGCCGGTCAGTGGCGCTGTGATTGTCACGACGCCGCAGGATATCGCTCTTGCGGACGCGCTCAAGGGTCTGCGCATGTTCGAAAAGGTGGCGGTCCCGGTCCTGGGTGTCGTCGAGAACATGAGCACCCATATCTGCTCGAATTGCGGTCACGAAGAACATATTTTCGGGTCACATGGCGGCGCGCGCCTGGCGGCCGACTGCGGCGTCGAGCTTCTCGGCGAGTTGCCGCTCGACATTCGAATCCGCGAAGAGGCCGACAGCGGTCACCCATCGGTCGTGGCCGCGCCGGACAGCGCGCGGGCGCGCGCTTATTTCGAGCTCGCACGGCGCACGGCCGTGAAGCTGGCGGATTCCGCCCGGGACTACAGCCGCCTGTTCCCGAAGATTTCCGTCGAAGACAGTTGAGTGTGAAGCGAGGCCATCGATGAGCATCAAGTCCGACCGCTGGATTCGCCGCATGGCGCGCGATCACGCCATGATCGAGCCGTTTGCCGAAACGCAGGTGCGGGAAGTCAACGGCGCGAAGATCGTTTCCTACGGCACCTCGAGCTACGGCTACGACGTGCGCTGTTCGGGCGAGTTCAAGATCTTCACCAACATCAATTCGACGATCGTCGATCCGAAGCGGTTCGATGAAAAGAGCTTCGTCGACCTCAAGGCGGACGTCTGTATCATTCCGCCGAATTCGTTCGCCCTGGCGCGCACGGTCGAGTACTTCCGCATCCCGCGCAGTGTGCTCGTGGTGTGTCTTGGAAAGTCCACCTACGCCCGTTGCGGCATCATCGTGAACGTGACGCCTCTCGAGCCGGAATGGGAGGGGCACGTCACGCTCGAGTTCTCGAACTCGACGCCACTGCCCGCGAAGATCTACGCGAACGAGGGCGTTGCGCAGATGCTGTTCTTCGAATCCGACGAAGTCTGCGAGACGTCCTACCGCGATCGCGGGGGCAAGTATCAGGGTCAGCGCGGCGTGACGCTCCCGAAGACGTAGCAGTACAACGCGGACGGCTCAGCGCTTGAGCGAGAGAATCGTCATGCGGACGCGCAGCTTGCCGTCGTTGATGTCCTCGGAGCGCACCGGCGTGTAGTCGAGGGCGGGCGCATACCAGACGCGTGTGAGCCGCGTTGGCTGGCCAGGCCGGTTGCTCGAGTAGATGACCGTGTCGAGCGGGCCGAGCGCCGTCTCCAGGCGGGCCTGTCCCTCGGACTTGTACTCATACACCTTGATCTTCGTCTTATCGACCATCGAATAGCGCAGCGGCTCGCGTTTGTTCGCGAAATCGAGCAGCACCGCAAGCTGAATCGACATCGGGTCCTGGGTCTTCGGGGGCATTGCAAGTCGAACCGATTCGTCGTGCGCAGTGCCGTGGACGATTCCCTGACTCCAGTCGAAATCGAGGGCGACGTCGTCGTCGGTTGCGGCGGTCCCGTCCTCTTCGCGGTAACGCGTTGGTCGCACCGACGAGCCATCCGTCTCAGCCAGTGTGGTGAGCGTACCGTTCGACGGAAACACGAGGCGTGCGAGCCCGCGCGGATGCAGGGCCGTTGAGTACTGGTAGCGCCCGTCTGATTGCACAGTAAGCGTGATGTCAGCCATCCCCGCAGTAAAGCCGAAGGCTTCGACCTTGTAGCGCGACGTGAAGGGCTTTAGCGCAACCGCGGTTGGGGCGGCTGCTGCCGGCGCCGCCGGCGGTGGTGCTTGCGGTGCGACCAATGGCGCTACCACTTTGTACACCGGCGGCTGGGCGTGACTGGCAACTGCGGCGCACGCGAGCAGCACTACAACAATGGCGCGCATGAAGTACGCATTGCCTGGGAGCCTGACCATCAGAGTTCCTGTTCGTCGATGATGCGCGGGACGGTCAGCGGCTCGCCGTCGAGCAGCAGGTTTCCGCCATTCCAGAGCAGCCGTCCCTGCGCGAACCATGCAATCGCCTGCGGATAGATGCGGTGCTCCACAGTCAGCACGCGCGCGGCGAGACTTGCTTCATCCTCGTCCGGCCGGATGCGAAGGCGCCCCTGAATGACCACCGGCCCGCCGTCGAGTTCCAGCGTGACGAAATGCACACTCGCTCCGTGCTCGGCTTCGTGCGCCTCGAGGACCCGCCGATGCGTGTGCAATCCCCGGTACTTCGGCAGGAGCGAGGGATGGATGTTGAGCATGCGCCCCAGAAATTCCTCGACGAACGCCAGTGAGAGAATGCGCATGAAGCCGGCGAGCACGACAATCTCAGGCGCGTGTGCGCGGACCGCCGCGGCGAGTTCACGATCGAAGTCGCCGCGCGCGCTGCCAGGACGCGGGCTTACCACGGCTGTGGCGATACCGAGCGCGTGGGCGGTGGCGAGTCCGAGCGCGTCGGAGCGATCGCTCAACACCGCGCGCACCGCAATCGGCAATCGACCCGAGAGCGCCGCTGCGGCGATTGCCTGCATATTCGAGCCGCGCCCTGAAATGAGGATGACGGTCGATGGACGCGACCCTGGCTCGGCGTCCGTCAACGGATGACGACCTCACCGGCGCCGTTTCTGATTTCGCCGATGAGAACACCGGGCGCGCCATGGGCGGCAAGCACTTCGAGCGCACGGGCTGCGTCGGCGGGCGCAACGCACAGCGTCATGCCGATGCCACAGTTGAAGGTCCGATGGAGTTCGACGTCCGCCATCCGGCCCGTCTTCTGCAGCCAGTCGAAGATCGGATCGCGCGGCCATGCGGCTCGTTCGAGCACCGCATGCAGCCCCTCCGGGATGACTCGTGGAATGTTGTCGGCGAGGCCACCGCCCGTGATGTGCGCGAGGCCCTTGACCGGCACTGCGCCAAACAGCGCGAGGAGGGGCTTCACGTAGATGCGTGTCGGGGTGAGCAGCCGGTCGTGGAGCGAGCGGCCTGCAAGTTGCGTCTTGTCGTTGGCGCCGGCGGTCGCGAGCAGTTTTCGAATCAGCGAATAGCCATTCGAATGCGGTCCGGAAGAGGGCAGGCCGATCAGGACGTCGCCCGCGCGCGTCGAACTGCCATCGATGATCCGATCGCGGTCGACGATACCCACGCAGAAGCCGGCGAGGTCGTAGTCCTCGCCACTGTACATGCCGGGCATTTCCGCCGTTTCACCGCCTACCAGCGCGGCACCCGCCTGCACGCAACCTTCGACAATTCCGGCGACGACCCGCGTGGCGACTTCGACGTCCAGTTTGCCGGTGGCGTAATAGTCGAGAAAATAGAGCGGCTCCGCGCCCTGCACCACGACGTCGTTGGCGCACATCGCCACGAGATCGATGCCGATCGTGTCGTGGCGGCCGGTTTCGATGGCAAGGCGCAGCTTCGTGCCGACGCCATCGGTCCCGGAGACAAGCACCGGGCGGCGAAATCGCTCGAGTGGAATTTCCACGAGCGCGCCGAAGCCGCCGATGCCGGCAAGCACTTCCGGCCGCATTGAGCGCCGCACCAGCGGCTTGATCCGCTCGACCAGCGCATCGCCGGCGTCGATGTCGACACCCGCATCCCGATAGGTAATAGGAGCTTGTTCGTTCATATTCGTCGTTTAGCCGGCTGTGGTATTTTACACGCCCGCCCCGATCCTCATGAGCAATCGAGCGCCGGTAGCATGGGCGTGCGAGTGACCGTGGCAAATACGATGACAGATTCGAGCCTGCGAACGATAGCGAGTCGTACCCTTGCTTGGGGTGCTGGTGCGTTGCTAGCGTTCTGCGGGGGCTTCGCGCATGCCACCGTGGTGACGGATCTCTATGAGGCATCCGTCTCGTCGGACCGCGGACAGGCGGCGGCTTTCCAGGATGCCATGCGCCAGGTGATCGTGCGAATTACTGGGCAGCGCGATGGCGACAGCGCCCCTGCGCTCGCCGAGCTTATTTCCGGGGCGCAGCGCTACGTCCAGAAGTACCGCAATCTCCCGGGCAACAAGGTGACGATCGGCTTTGACGGCGCCAAGCTCGAAAATGTCATTGCCGCCGCCGGCCGGCCGGTCTGGGGCCGTGAGCGTCCGGTCACGCTCGTCTGGCTGGTCATGGACGAAGGCGGCGGTCGCCGCCATCTCGTCGGCGCCGACGATACGGGCGCCGTCAAGGACGATCTCGAAGCGGCGGCGGAAAGCCGCGGGCTCCCGATCATCTGGCCGCGCCTCGACGCGACGGATACCGCGCACGTATCGGCGACTGATGTCTGGAACGGGTCCCTGCAACGTCTGAGTGACGCTGGCGCTCGCTATCGCGCGGATGCCGTGCTCATCGGCAAATCCTACGGTGGCTATATCGACTGGACGGTCCAGGCCGCCGGTGACACGCGCGCGCTTCGGGGTGGCGCGACGGATGGCGTACACGCCGTCGCGGATCGGCTGGCCGAAATACTCGCAGCCACGAATGCGGAGCCGGTGCATCCGGCCAGCCTCAACGTCATCGGCGTGGATACGCTCGGCTCCTATGCGGATCTTATTGCGACGCTCGAAGCCTCGAGTCTCATCCGCAGCGTCGCGGTGACCGAACTCGCCGGCAACCGCGTCACGCTCGCGCTCAGCGTGCGCGGGACGACCGAGCGGCTGCGGCGTGCGCTCGCGACGCAACGCAAGTTCCAGCCGCTCGATGACACGGGCGCCGATCCGTCGACCCTCAGCGTCAGGTACAGTCCTTGAACCTGCGGCATCTGCCGAATGCGATCTGTATCGCGCGCATGGCGCTGGTCATCCCGATCGCCTGGAGCGTGGGCGCCGAGCGCTTGAACCAGGCACTCGTGCTGTGCGCAATCGCCGCGTTCTCCGACGCGCTCGACGGCTACCTGGCGAAACGCTTCGGGTGGACGTCCGAGCTCGGCAAGATGCTCGATCCGCTCGCCGACAAGCTACTGCTCGTCACTCTCTTCATCACGCTCGCCATTGTCGGCTGGGTGCCCGCCTGGCTTGCCATTGCGGCTGTCAGCCGTGACCTCATCATCGCATTTGGCGCGATTGCCTACCGGCACTGGTTTGGCGCCGTCGATGGCCGGCCCACCGTCATCAGCAAGATCAATACAGCATTGCAGCTTTTCTATGTGCTCGCCGTGATCGGAGCCCGTGGATATTCGCTACCACCAATGGCCGTTGTGACCGGCCTTGGAGCGGCTGTCTTCGTGACGACGGTGGTCAGCGGCATCGATTATGTGTCGCGCTACTGGCGCCGCGCGCTCGCCGTGAGTCGCGCCCGCCGCCAGTCGGTCTGACGACATGCTGCAGCTGCCTCTCGGCGTGCGCTTGCGCGATGCGTCGCGCTTTGAGAATTTCTCCGTTGGGTCCAATGCTGCCGCGGTCCACGCGGTGCGCAGGGCCGCAACCGAGCGGGGCTTCGCTGTCATCTGGTTATGGGGCGCGCGCGGCAGCGGCGGCACGCATTTGCTGCAGGCGGCGTGCGCGTCTGCTGACGCCAGCGGTCGATCGTCCGCGTACCTGCCGCTCGCCGAGCTTGCGGCCGCCGGTCCGCAAGTGCTGGCCGGCTTCGAGACGCTGGGCGTCGTCGCGATCGACCAGGTCGACAGCGTTGCAGGCAGCGCCGAGTGGGAACGCGCGCTTTTCAATCACTACAACGCGGCTGGCGAGGCGCAAGCAGCCATCATAGTTGCCGCCTCGGCGCCGCCTGCCGGCATCGACTGGCGACTCAATGATCTTGCCTCGCGATTCGCGGCGGCAACGGTGTTTCATTTGCGGCCGCTGGATGAACGCGAACTGCCAGCGGCCCTGCAACGCCGCGCCGCCCTGCGAGGACTCGAACTGCCAGCCGAAAGCGCCGAGTTTCTGCTCAAGCGCTATCCGCGCGACATGCATACCCTGTGCGCCGTGATTGAAGCGCTCGACGAAGCGTCGCTGGTGGCACAACGCCGCCTCACGGTGCCCTTCCTCAAGGAAGTTCTCGAGCAGCAACGCTGGACGATCGGCGCAGGCGAGTGAAAAAGGGGTCGGATTTATTTTCCGCCGCAGCGCTCACGGAAAATAGATCTGACCCCTTCTTCACGTCGCGCGGAGCTTGCGCGTGATTTCGGCGACGCGCTGGCCGAGCCGCTGCGCAAGCTGCTTTTCGTCGTCGTTCAGTTGCACTGTCTTCAAGGTGCCGTGCACGTGGCTTGCGCCATAGGGTGTGCCGCCGCCCGTCGTGCGCTGCAGGGCCTCCTCGGTGAACGGGAGGCCGACCAGCAGCATGCCGTGATGCAGGAGAGGCAACATCATGCTGAGGAGCGTCGACTCATTTCCGCCGTGCTGGGTCTGCGTCGCCGTGAAGACCGCCGCTGGCTTGCCCACCATCGCACCCGACACCCAGAGCGCGCCGGTGGTGTCGAGAAAATGCTTGAGCGGCGCAGCCATGTTGCCGAAACGCGTGGGGCTTCCCATGACCAGGCCGCCGCACTCGCGCAGGTCCTCGAGTGTCGCGTACGGCGCGCCGCTCTCGGGCACTGGAGGCTCTGCGACCTGCGTGACGGTCGCGACGGGCGGCACGGTCCGCAAGCGCGCACTGACTCCGGCAACGGATTCGACGCCGCGGCAAACGTGACGCGCGAGCTCGGCGACACTGCCGCTGCGCGAGTAATAGAGTACGAGAACGTCCAGCATGGCCACGGCATTGTAGTGGGCGCGGAGCTGATGCTATAGGCTTTCTGGCCATAGACTTTGCGGCGGCCGCCTTGCCGGCGCCACCGTTACAGGCAGGGTGCTTCATGGCCGTGGCGCGACGCGCGTTGGTCTCGGGACGGGTGCAGGGCGTGTTCTATCGTGCGAGCGCCGCCACGAAGGCGCGCGAACTTGGCGTTACCGGCTGCGCGCGCAATCTCCCCGACGGCCGCGTCGAAGTGATCGCGCATGGCGAGCCCGCTGCCGTGCGCGCATTTCTCGATTGGTTGTGGACCGGCTCAACCGCTTCCAGGGTTACGGCGGTGGAGGAGAGCGATGCCGAAGGGCAGGGGCCGCCACCCGCAGCATTTACTTCGCGCTAGACGAGCCGCGCACAGGAGCCATCAGTTCCGCCAGCGGGTGGTCCAGAGCGTAACGACAACGTCAGGGTATGCGCGCCGGCCCGGGCTGCCGTTGTAGCGGGCCAGGGCTCTGCGCACGTCCTTCCTTTCCGCGTCCAGATAGAAACGCAGGATTTCGCAACCCATGTGGATGTTTTCGCGCACGCGCACGAGCTGATGCAGCTGCATCCCGAGCCGCTGCGGCCAGAAGGGCATCACCTGCATCAGTCCCTGGGCGCCGACGCGTGAGACGGCGTAGCGATTGAAGCTGCTCTCGGCGTCGATGACGGCGAGCACGAGCTCCGGCGGCAAGCGCGGTGTGCGGCGATTCGCTTCGCAATACACGTTGCGCAGTATCTCTGCGCGCTCGTCCTTGTCCGGCACGCGGCGCATGAGCCGCGGCTCCATCAGGGCGCGCCATACGTCGTAGTCGTAGCGTTCGCCGAGACATTTGGCGTCAAGGTCCGCGAGCGCGCGACGCACGACCTGTTCGATCGCAGCGTCCGTCTGGCCATCCGCGCGCGCCGACGTAGCGGGCAGGAGCGCGGTTGCGACGAGCGCCAGCGCGAGGGGCAGCGCGGCGAACAGGGCGGCGGCG
>JBGPLJ010000042.1:0-16929 GCA_041486385.1 Steroidobacteraceae bacterium | reverse complement strand
GATATCGGCGCGCTCACCGTCTTTCTCTATTGCTTCCGCGAGCGCGAAGACCTGATGGACTGCTATGAAGCGGTCTCGGGAACGCGCATGCATGCCACCTACTATCGGCCTGGCGGCGTCTATCGCGACCTGCCGGAGGCGATGCCACTGCATCGCGAATCGCGCTGGCGCAATCAGAAGGAGATCGATCGGCTCAACGTTCGGCGTTCGGGCTCGCTCCTTGATTTCATCGAGGATTTCACCAAGCGCTTTCCGGCGTGTATCGATGAATACGAAACGCTGCTCACCGACAACCGCATCTGGAAGCAGCGCACGGTGAATATCGGCGTGGTGACGCCGGAACGCGCGCTGCAGCTCGGCTTCACGGGTCCGATGATCCGCGGCTCCGGCATCGCCTGGGATCTGCGCAAGAAACAGCCGTACGAAGTCTACGATCGGATGGATTTCGACATTCCGATCGGCACGCATGGCGACTGCTATGACCGCTATCTCGTGCGCGTGGCGGAAATGCGCCAGTCGAATCGCATCGTGCAGCAGTGCATCGAGTGGCTGCGCAGGAATCCCGGCCCCGTGATGGTCGAGGACCGCAAGGTCCGGCCGCCGTCGCGCGAGGAGATGAAGGGCGACATGGAATCGCTCATTCATCATTTCAAGTTCTTCACGGAGGGCTACTGCATCCCGGAGGGTGAGACCTACGCGGCTATCGAGGCCCCGAAGGGCGAGTTCGGCATCTATCTCGTTTCGGACGGAGCGAACAAGCCCTATCGGCTCAAGTGCCGGCCGCCAGGCTTCGTGCATCTGTCCTCGATCGATGAAATGGTGAGGGGCCACATGCTCGCGGACGTCGTCGCGGTGATCGGCTCGCAGGATATTGTTTTTGGAGAAGTCGATCGATGAGCGCCGTTCCCCCAGTCGCCAAGAACAGCAAGGCGGCGCTGCTCTCGGAGCACACGCGCCACGAGATCGATCACTGGGTCGCCAAGTTCCCGGCGGGCAAACAGCGCTCCGCCGTGCTCTCGGCGCTGCGCTTCGCGCAAGAGCAGAACAAGGGCTTTCTGACGCCGGATCTCATGGACGCGGTGGCCGAATACCTCGATCTCGCGCCCATTCATGTTTACGAGGTGGCGAGTTTCTATTCGATGTTCGAGACCCATCCCTGTGGCCGGCATCACGTCTCTGTGTGCACGAACATTTCCTGCCTGCTGAACGGCGGCGAGGAAATCCTCGCGCATTGCGAGAAGAAGCTCGGCATCAAGGTGGGCGAATCGACCAAAGACGGTCGCATTCTCCTCAAGAAGGAAGAGGAGTGCCTCGCGGCGTGCGTCGGCGCCCCGATGATGATGGTCGATCATGTCTTTCACGAGCATCTCGACACCGCGAAGGTCGACGAGATTCTCGACCGGCTGAAGTGAGGCGCGCGTGGCTTACGAGCAGAATCTCGGTGTTTTCGAGCCGCTGAAGCTCGAGCGGTCATGGACGCTCGAAACGTATCGCTCGATCGGCGGTTACGAGTCGTGGGAGAAGATCCTGCGCGAAAAGCCGCCGCGCATGCAGATCGTCGACGCGGTGAAGGCTTCGGGCCTGCGCGGCCGCGGCGGCGCGGGCTTTCCGACAGGCCTCAAGTGGAGCTTCATGCCGCGCGACGCAGCGGGCGACAAGTACGTCGTCTGCAACTCGGACGAAAGCGAGCCCGGCACCTGCCATGACCGGGACATCCTCCGATACAACCCCCATTCGGTGATCGAAGGCATGGCGATCGGCGGCTACGCAATGGGCGCTGCCGTCGGCTACAACTACATTCGCGGCGAATTCCTCGGTGAGCCGATCCCGCGCTTCGAAGCGGCGCTGGCGGAAGCCTACAGGGCTGGGCTGCTCGGCAAGAACCTCCTCGGCTCTGGCATCGATTTCGACTTGCACTGTTTCATCGGGGCCGGGGCCTACATCTGCGGCGAGGAAATGGGATTGCTCGAATCGCTCGAGGGCCGACCCGGCAAGCCGCGCTTCAAACCGCCGTTCCCGGCCGCGGCGGGTCTGTACGGCAAGCCAACGACCGTCAACAACACGCAGAGCTTCGCGCTGGTGCCGACGATCCTGCGCAAGGGTCCAGCCTGGTTCGCAGGACTTGGACCGGCAAACTCCGGCGGGACTGCGGTCTTCTCGGTCTCGGGTCATGTCGCGAAGCCCGGCAACTTCGAAGTGCCCATGGGCATTCCATTCAAGGAGCTCCTCGCGCTCGCGGGCGGGGTGCGCGGCGGTCGGCCGATGAAGGCGTGTATTCCGGGCGGTCTGTCGGTGCCGGTCGTGCCGGGCGCGATCATGATGGATGCCAACATGGACTACGACTCGCTGAAGAAGATCGGCTCGGCGGTCGGCTCGGCAGCCGTGATCGTGATGGACGACACCACCTGCATGGTGAAGGTGCTGGAGCGCATCACCCGCTTTTACAAGTCCGAATCCTGCGGTCAATGCACGCCGTGCCGCGAAGGCACGGGCTGGATGAACCGCGTGGTGAAACGCATTCTGGCGGGCGAGGGGCGGATGGACGATCTCAACATGCTCGTCGATGTCGCCAATCGCATCGAGGGGCACACGATCTGCGCGCTCGGCGATGCGGCCGCCTGGCCGGTGCAGAGCTCGCTCAAGCACTTCAGGCACGAATTCGAATTCATGATCGAACACAAAGGCCGGAGCATCGTCACCGACGGCGCTGCGCGCGCTGCGTAGAAAAACATGGCCGAAGAGCTCGTCAACATCGAAGTAAATGGCCAGCCGCTCAAGGCGCGCAAGGGCCAGATGATCATGCAGGCGACCGATCCCGCCGGCATCTACATCCCGCGCTTCTGCTATCACGACAAGCTTTCGATAGCGGCCAACTGCCGCATGTGCCTGGTGGAAGTCGAGAAGGCGCCGAAGCCGATGCCCGCTTGCGCGACGCCGGTCGCGGAGGGCATGAAGATATTCACCAAGTCGCCGAAGGCGATCGCCGCCCAGAAGGCGACGATGGAATTTCTGCTCATCAATCATCCGCTTGACTGCCCGATCTGTGATCAAGGCGGCGAATGCGAGCTGCAGGACCTGGCGATGGGCTTCGGCCGCGACATCGCGCGCTTCAGCGAACGCAAGCGCGTCGTGAAGGACAAGAATCTGGGCCCGCTCATCTCGACCGACATGACCCGCTGCATTCATTGCACGCGCTGCGTCCGGTTCGGCGCAGAGATCGCAGGACTCCCCGAGATGGGCGCCACCGGCCGCGGCGAGGACATGCTGATCGGCACCTATATAGAAAAGAGTATCGATCACGAGCTCTCGGGCAACATCATCGACCTGTGTCCGGTCGGCGCGCTGAACAGCAAGCCGTTCCGCTTCCATGCACGTGCGTGGGAAATGACGCAGCAGCCCCTGGTGTCGCCGCACGATGGCGTCGGGACCAATCTCTACGGCCACATCCTGCGCGGGCGACTGATGCGCGTCGTGCCGCGGCCGAACGAAGAGATCAATGAAACGTGGATCGCGGACCGCGACCGCTTCAGTTACGAAGGCGTCTACAGCGACGACCGATTGCTGTCGCCGATGGTCAAGCAGGGCGGCAAGTGGGCGACGGTCGACTGGGAAAAAGCTCTGTCCGCCGCCGCGGAAGGACTGCAGGCAGTCATCGCCAAGCATGGCGCAGAGGCCATCGGCGTTCTTGCAAGCGCGAGTTCGACGCTCGAAGAATTGCATCTCACCGCGCGTCTGGCGCGCGGCCTCGGCACGAACAACATCGATCACCGGCTGCGGCGTCAGGACTTCCGCGATCAGACGTCGGACCCGGTGGTACCGATGCTCGGTCTCGCGCTCGCGGACATCGAGCGGCTGCAATCGCTCCTTGTCATCGGTTCGAATCTGCGGCGTGAAGTGCCGCTGATCGCCCATCGTATTCGCAAAGCGGCGAAGGCGGGCGCCCAGATCTCGTTCGTCAATCCGAACGAGTTCGAACACTTGTTTCCGGTCGCCGCCAACGTCGTGAGTGAAAGCGCGGTGCGCACCCTCGCCGCGCTGGTGCGCGCGGCCACCGAGAGGACAGGCAAGGCAGCTCCAGCGCACGTGAACGTGTCGAATGCCCCAGTGGGCGAGGCCGAACGCCGCATCGTCGAGCAGCTGACAAGTGGCGAGCGCCGCGCAATCCTCGTTGGGGCGCTGGCGATGCGTCACGTTGCCTTTTCGGAAATACGCGCGCTCGCCGCGGCACTCGCCGAATTGACCGGAGCTTCGATCGGCTATCTCTCTGAAGGCGGCAACGCCGCCGGCGCGCATCTTGCGGGCGTGCTTCCACATCGAGGCGCCGCCGGCAAGGCGCAGGCGAATGTGGGGCTCGATGCCCGCGGCATGTTCGAATCACCGCGCAAAGGCTATCTGCTCGTGGGCGGCATTGAACCCGCCGCGGACTGCGCGTCACCGCGGACAGCGGCTGCGCTTGCGCAGGCGGAGTGCGTTGTGATGTGCACGCCCTACGTAACGGAAGAATTGCGTGACACGGGGCATGTGCTGCTGCCGATGGGAAGTTTTGCCGAGACGTCAGGAACCTTCGTGAGCCTCGAGGGCCGCTGGCAGAGCGTCGCCGGCGTCGCGCAGGCGCTCGGCGCTGCGCGCCCGGGCTGGAAGGTGCTGCGCGTGCTCGCGAATCTGCTCGGTCTGCAGGGATTCGAGTACCAGTCATCGGAAGAGGTGCGCGACGAACTGCGTGCGCAGGCGGGCGGGCCGGCGGATAGCCGCTATAGCGGCCGCTTTGCAGTCAATGGCGGCGCGCCAACCTCCGGCACCGTTGATATTCCGATGTACCAGATCGACGCGGTGCTGCGCCGCGCACCGTCGCTGCAGAAGACACGCGACGGCCAGGCCGCACCGGCGGTGTACTGAACATGCACGAGGCGATCGCAAGCCTTTGGGGCTGGATTTTTGGGTGGTTCGGCGCCGCTCCGGGCGTCGCTGTGCTGCCGCTGCTCGTCATCGTGACCGAGATTGTCATCATTCTGTTGCCGCTCGTGGTCGCGGTCGCAATGCTGACTCTGGCGTAACGCAAGGTCATCGGCTGGATGCAGCTGCGCCTGGGCCCGAACTACATCAACTTCTTTGACCTGCCAATTCTGCGGGACTTCCGGTTCCTGAACGGCTGGATGCAGCCGTTCGCGGACGTGATCAAGCTGCTGCTGAAAGAGATCATTGTGCCGGCGCGCTCCAACAAGTTTCTGTTCATCGCGGCGCCCGTGATTACGCTGGTGCCGGCGTTCATCACCTGGTCCGTCGTGCCGCTTTCGCCCGGGTTCGTGCTCGCGGACATCAACGCCGGCATTCTCTATATATTGGCGATGACGAGCGTTGGGGTGTACGGAATTATTCTTGCGGGCTGGGCGACAAATTCAAAGTACGCCTTCCTCGGTTCCATGCGTTCCGCAGCGCAGATGGTCGCCTACGAAATCGCCATGGGTTTTGCGCTCATCGGCGTGCTGATGGCGGCGGGGAGCTTGAATCTCGGCGACATCGTGCGCGCGCAATCGCACGGCATCGGTTCATGGTTCGTCTGGCCGTTGTTCCCGCTCTGCGTCGTGTATTTCATCTCGGGGGTTGCGGAGACCAACCGCGCACCCTTCGACGTCGCGGAAGCCGAGTCGGAAATTGTCGCCGGCTATCACGTTGAGTACTCGGGTGCGGCGTTCGCCACGTTATTCGCCCTGCCCGAGTACGCGAACATGATCCTGATCGCGGCTCTCACCTCGGTGTTCTTCTTCGGTGGATGGTTGTCGCCGCTCGAGTCGCTGGGCGGCTTCATTGGAGCGCCGAGCTTCTTCTGGCTGTTTGCGAAGATCTGCTTCTTCCTGTTCGTGTACCTGTGGATTCGCGCGTCGTTTCCGCGCTATCGGTACGATCAGATCATGCGTCTCGGCTGGAAAGTGCTGATCCCGGTGACCATCGTCTGGATCGGGGTCGAAGGCATGATGGCGTTCTACCAAATCGGTCCGTGGAAAACTTGAAGGAGGCGCGCGTGGGAATCCGTAACACGATCAAGACGCTGCTCCTCTGGGAGCTTCTCTTCGGCATGGCCCTGACGCTGCGCAATCTCTTCAAGAAGAAGGTCACGCTGCATTATCCGGAGGAGAAGACCCCGCAGTCGGTGCGCTTCCGCGGGCTGCATGCGCAGCGCCGCTATCCGAATGGCGAAGAGCGGTGCATCGCCTGCAAGCTCTGCGAGGCCGTCTGCCCCGCGCTCGCCATCACGATTGAGTCGGACGTCGGACCGGACGGCACGCGCCGTACGACCCGCTACGACATCGATCTCTTCAAATGCATCTACTGCGGGTTCTGCGAAGAGGCCTGCCCGGTGGATGCCATCGTCGAAACGCGGATTCACGAATATCACATGGAGCATCGCGGCGAGAACATCATGACCAAAGACAAGCTGCTTGCCGTCGGCGACCGCTACGAAGCCATGATCGCTGCCGACAAGGCGGCCGACGCGCGCTATCGCTGAGCCTGCAAAAAAAAAGTATGTTCGTCGAAATTCTCTTCTGGGTCTTTTCCTCCTTGCTGGTGATCGCCGGCCTCGGCGTCATTCTGTCGCGCAATCCCGTGCATTCGGCGCTCTGGCTCGTGTATGGATTCTTCAACAGCGCCTGCATCTGGCTGCTGCTTGAAGCGGAGTTCCTCGCCATCGTGCTGGTGCTCGTCTACGTCGGCGCCGTGATGGTGCTTTTCCTTTTTGTCGTGATGATGCTCGACATCAAGATCGAGCTGAGGCGCGGTCAGTTTGTCCGCTATGCGCTGGTGGCCGCCCTCGTCGCGGGCGTCATGCTGGCTGAGATCTACACGGTAGTGAAGGTGCGTGCCCTCGGCATGCCGGCAATGGCGGCGCCGCTCCCGCATCCGGCCGGTTACAGCAATACCCAGGAACTGGCGAAGGTGCTGTACACGGACTATGTGTACCCATTCGAGCTCGCCGCGGTGCTGTTGCTGGTGGCGATCGTCGCCGCCATCGTGCTGACGCTGCGCCGGCGAGCGGGACTGACGCGGCAGAACCCAACGGAGCAGGTGGCGGTGCGTGCCGCCGACCGTCTCGTGATGGTCAAGATGGAACCCACCCGTGAGTCCGAGGAGAAGGCCCCGTGATTACCCTGCCGATGGTGCTCACGCTCTCCGGAATTCTGTTCGCGATTGCGGTTGCGGGCATCTTCGTGAACCGCAAGAACGTGATCCTGCTCCTCATGTGCATCGAGCTGATGCTGCTCGCCGTGAATTTCAATTTCATCGCGTTCTCGCGCTTCCGCGGCGACATCGCCGGCCAGATCTTCGTGTTCTTCATACTGACCGTGGCCGCTGCGGAATCGGCGATTGGCCTTGCGATCCTCGTGGTGCTCTTCCGCGAGCGCAAGAGCATCAACGTTGAAGAACTAGATACGATGAAGGGCTGACGTGTGAATCCGGAACTGCTCCTCGCCATTCCACTCCTGCCGCTCGGCGCCGCGCTGATCGCGGGTCTGTTCGGCCGGGTGATCGGCCGGGCAGGGGCGCACACCGTCACGATCCTCGCGGTCGGCGGCGCCATGGTGCTCTCCGCCATTGTCTTCAAGCAGATCGCATTCGAAGGTATGCCGAGCTACCACGGCATCGTCTACACCTGGCTCGTGAGCGACGGCATCTCGATGCATGTCGGATTTCTCGTCGATCGCCTGACGGCGATGATGATGCTGGTCGTGACGTTCGTTTCGTTCTGCGTGCACATCTACACCATCGGCTATATGGCTGACGATGCGGGCTACCAGCGCTTCTTCAGCTATATCTCGCTCTTCACGTTTTCGATGCTGATGCTCGTGATGTCGGACAACTTCCTGCAGCTCTTCTTCGGCTGGGAAGCGGTCGGTGTCGTCTCGTATCTCCTGATCGGTTTCTGGTACACGCGGCCGACGGCGATCTTCGCGAACCTTAAGGCGTTTCTCGTCAATCGTGTCGGCGACTTCGGCTTCGTGCTGGGCATCGCGGGCATCGTGTACTTCACCCGTTCGCTCGACTACGCCGACGCCTTCAAGGCGGCGCCGGACATCGCCAAGCAGACCTTGCCGATGTGGGGTGGGGTGAACGCGATGTCGTTCATCTGCATAGGTCTTTTCATCGGTGCGATGGGCAAGTCGGCGCAGATGCCCTTGCACGTGTGGCTGCCGGATTCGATGGAAGGCCCGACGCCCATCTCCGCTTTGATCCACGCGGCAACGATGGTGACCGCGGGCATTTTCATGGTGGCGCGCATGTCGCCGCTCTTCGAACAGTCCGAGACGGCGCTTGAAGTGGTGCTGGTGGTTGGCGCGAGCACGGCATTCTGGATGGGTCTGCTCGGCATCGTGAACAATGACATCAAGCGGGTGATCGCGTACTCGACGCTTTCGCAGCTCGGCTACATGACGGTGGCGCTCGGCGCTTCCGCCTACAGTGTCGCGATCTATCACCTGATGACCCATGCCTTCTTCAAGGCGCTGCTGTTCCTCGCCGCGGGTTCCGTGATCATCGCGCTTCATCATGAGCAGGACATGCGCAAGATGGGCGGGCTGGCGAAGTACATGAAGGTGACCGCGGCAACCTGCTGGATCGGAGCGCTGGCGTTGATCGGCACGCCAGGATTCGCCGGCTTCTATTCCAAGGACACGCTTATCGAGGCGGTCGGCGAGTCGGCGCATCGTCACGCGGGCTCCTGGATACACGAGTACGCGTACCTCGCCGTGCTGCTCGGCGTCTTCGTCACGGCGTTCTATACGTTCCGCATGATCTTCATGACCTTTCACGGCGAAGAGCGATGGCGCACGGCCGCGGCCGCTGAACATCATGCACACAACGATCACAGTCACGACCAGCAAGGTCACGACACTGGTGGCCACGGGCACGGCGTGCATGAACCGCATGAGAGCCCCTGGGTCGTGACGCTGCCGCTCGTGCTGCTCGCCATACCGTCGGTGGTTATTGGATACCTCACCATTGGGTCGCTCTTTTCCGGATGGTTTGGCGGCTCGATCGTCGTCAACGAAGCGAACGACGTCGTCGCAGATCTCGCGAAGGAGTTTGCAGGTGCTGGCGCCGCCATCCTGCACGCGCCGCTCCATCTGCCGTTCTGGCTGGCCGCGGGCGGTGTCTTCTCCGCCTGGTATCTCTACCTCAAGAACACAGCACTGCCCGCAAAGATTCAGCAGAGACTGTCATTCGTCTACGGCATTCTCGTGAACAAGTATTACTTCGACTGGTTCAACGAGAACGTGCTCGCCGCACTCGCGCGCATCCTTGGCAGGATCCTGTGGAAGGCGGGCGATGGCGCGATGATCGACGGATTGCTGGTCGATGGTTCCGCCAATAGCATCGGCTGGTTCGCTTCGGTCATACGCCGGGTGCAAACCGGCTACGTGTACACCTACGCATTTGCGATGGTGCTCGGCCTCGCGGCCTTCCTCTACTTCTTCGTGCTGCGATGATCGCACCCGCTTATCTCCTCAGTTGGCTCACATGGCTGCCGGTGGCGGGCGGGGCAGTCGTGCTCGCAGTCAGCGACAAGCGTGTGAGTCTCGGCCGCTGGCTTGCATTGCTCGTGTCACTGGCTACCTTTGCGCTCGCATGTCTCTTGTGGCGGGACTTCGATCGCACGACGGCGGCGATGCAGTTCGTCGAGCGCGTGCAATGGATCGCAACCCTGCACAGCGACTACTACCTGGGTGTTGACGGCATCTCGATGCCGCTCATTCTGCTCACGGCATTCATGACGCCGCTCGTAATCATCGCGGGCTGGACGGTGATCGAGAAGCGGCCGACGCAATACTTCGCCGCGTTCCTCATTCTCGAAGGACTGATGATCGGTGTCTTTTCGGCCCTCGACGCGCTCCTCTTCTATGTGCTCTGGGAAGCGATGCTCATCCCGATGTTCCTCATCATCGGCGTGTGGGGCGGAGCGCGGCGCGTCTATGCAACGCTCAAGTTCTTTCTGTTCACGTTCCTCGGCTCGGTGCTGATGCTGGTCGCGCTCATCTATCTCTATCTGCAGACGCACACTTACGACCTGGCTTCGTTCTACAGCGTGCGGTTGACGCTCCAGGAGCAGATCTTCATTTTCCTCGCGTTCCTCGCCGCTTTTGCGGTGAAGGTGCCGATGTGGCCGGTGCATACATGGTTGCCCGACGCGCATGTCGAGGCGCCGACCGGCGGCTCGGTGATTCTCGCGGCCATCATGCTGAAGATGGGTGGATACGGATTCCTGCGCTTCAGCCTGCCGATCACGCCGGACGCGAGCCGCGAACTCGACTGGCTCATCATCGGACTGTCGCTGATCGCAGTGACGTACATCGGCTTCGTCGCGCTTGTGCAGCAGGACATGAAGAAGCTGATCGCGTATTCCTCGATTGCGCACATGGGCTTCGTCACGCTCGGCGCCTTTATCGCCTGGGACATCTACGCAGCGACGGGTAATCTGTCGGGCGCCGCGATGGGACTCGATGGCGCGATGGTGCAGATGGTGTCGCACGGCCTCATCTCCGGCGCGCTCTTCCTGTGCGTCGGCGTGCTCTATGACCGCGTGCACAGCCGCGAGGTGAGCGCCTATGGCGGCGTGATCAATACCATGCCGATCTTCGGCGCCTTCATGGTCCTCTTTGCACTGGCGAATGCAGGGCTCCCTGGAACCTCGGGCTTTGTCGGCGAATTCCTCGTGATTCTCTCGAGCTTCAAGGCGAATTTCTGGTACGCCTTCATCGCCGGGACCATCATGATTCTCGGCGCCGCCTACACCTTGTGGCTGGTGAAACGGGTCATCTTCGGTGCGGTTGCCAATGACAATGTCGCCAAGCTCACGGATCTCAACGGCCGCGAGTTTCTCGTGCTTGGCGTGCTCGCGGTGGGCGTCCTTGTCCTCGGCCTCTGGCCGGCGCCGCTCCTCGATGTCATGCGCGAGACGCTGCGGCACCTCGTCGGTGAGCTCATGACCAGCAAGCTTCCGGTCTGAATGCCATGAACGCAATGACAATGCATTGGGCGGATCTCTGGCCGGTCTATCCGGAAGCCTTCGTGCTCGCTGCGGCCTGCGTAATTCTCATGGTCGATCTCGCGTTGCCCAGGAGTTACCGCCGGCTGACCGAGCTCCTCGCCATACTCGCTCTCGTCGGAGCGAGCTGGCTCACGGCGCAACAGGAGTACACGCCGCACTTGAGCCTGCTGCACGGCTTCTTCGTGCTCGATCCGATGGCGCATGTGCTGAAGCTCTTCGCATATGCGCTGGTTGCGCTCGCGTTCTTCTACTCGCGCGAATATCTCGAGCGGCTGAATCTCATGCGCGGCGAGTACTACATGCTCGGCCTCACGGCGCTCCTTGGGATCATGGTCATAATCTCGGCGGGCAGTCTCCTCACCGTGTACATCGGCGTGGAGCTGCTGGCACTTTCGCAGTACGCGATGGTCGCATTCAATCGCGAATCGGGCGTCGCCGCCGAGTCTGCGATGAAGTACTTCGTTCTGGGTGCGGTCGCCTCCGGCATCCTGCTGTACGGCATCTCGATCATCTACGGCGTGACGGGCACTTTCGCGCTCGAGCCGCTGACGCATATCGTCACGCAGAGCACGGCGCAGAATGTGGGCTTGCTCTTCGGCCTCGCATTCATTGTCGTCGGTATCGCTTTCAAGTTTGGCGCCGTGCCGTTTCACATGTGGATACCCGACGTGTATCACGGCGCTCCGACCTGCGTAACGCTCTTCATCAGCTCGGCGCCGAAGCTCGCGGCGTTTGCCCTGGCGATGCGCGTTCTCGCGGAAGGGCTCGGCGGAGCCAATGTCGCCTGGCAGCAGATGCTGATCGTGCTGTCGATCGGGTCGATGGGTATCGGCAATATCGTCGCCATCGCGCAGACGAACCTGAAGCGAATGCTCGCGTACTCGGCGATCTCGCACGTCGGCTTCATTCTGCTCGGCATTCTCGCCGCGACGCCCGAAGGCTACAGCGCGGCGATGTTCTATACGCTGACGTACACCCTGATGGCGATCGGTTCGTTCGGCGTGATCCTGCTGCTGGCCGATCGCGGCTTCGAGGCTGACAGCATCGATGACTACAAGGGCCTGAACGACAAGAGTCCGTGGTTCGCGCTGATGATGCTGTTCTTCATGTTCAGCACCGCCGGCGTGCCGCCCTTCGTCGGCTTCTTCGCGAAGCTGTACGTGATTCAGGCGGTCCTGCACGTCAACATGGCATGGCTTGCCGTCGTAGCGGTACTCTTCTCCGTGATTGGCGCGTTTTACTACCTGCGCATCATCAAGGTGATGTACTTCGACAAGTCGGCCGACGGCCGTACGATTCACGCCAATCTCGGCTTTCGGATCATGCTGAGCGTAAACGCCATTGCCTTGCTGCTCCTGGGCATCTACAACGGGCGTCTGCTGGACGTGTGCATCCGCGCGATTCATCCAGGCTAACGAGCTGCAGCGCTTCACGGCGCTTGCAACGCAGCGATCCTACTGTAGAATCCCGCCCCCTTACCCGGTGCGGGGTGGAGCAGTCTGGCAGCTCGTCGGGCTCATAACCCGAAGGTCGTAGGTTCAAATCCTACCCCCGCTACCACTTCCGCAAGGTCTATTCCGGTCACATCGGTAACGGTTTATGCCGGAGACATGGGTAACACCTGTGTCTCGAAGGGATTATCGGCGCATTCGACGCGCCCTGTCTCGTGATCGAAGAACCCCAAGTCGTAGTGCATAAAGCTCACCAGCCAGATCTTCTCGCTGACCTCTTTGATGCCGACGCTCTGTCCGGCGAACACGATGCTTAAGTTGACCTTGCGACGGCCGACGCAGAGCCGCTTGCAGCTCGTGATTGTGATCGTGCGATCGTGGAACGGGTATTCGAGTTCGCCCAAGCCTTGTTAGGGCTGCGGTGAGGGCCAATAGAGCTCGCCGGGATACTTCATGTTGAGCGCCTGGTGCGGCCGCTCGTCGTTGTAGCACCCGATGCAGACGTTCGTGATTGACACCGCGGCCCTCAAGACGCAGCCGATCATGGAGCTTCCAAAAGCCCCAACGCGGTTTGCGAGCCACCAGGTCATTCAGTAGCTCGATCACCGCCAGGTCGCGCTCCATGCCCTCCGAGTCGTCGATACCACGCTGTCCGCGACGGCCTCACCACGCTGCAGGCCCTGCCGATCGATAGCCCGTGATCCTTCACGAGCACCTCGACTTCTTCATGACTGCTCCCGTTGCGCCGGGAGAGTCTATTATTCACTATGTTCGAGACGGGGAAACTTACGGAGGCAGTCGCCCACGGCGGCTGGCGATCGTGCCAAACACAGGAGATGAGAAAGATGTTCGCTGAGGGCGTTGGACCAAAGCCGCTGTGCGCGCTGCTGAAGAATTGGTCCATTGAGATGACGGCCAAGGACGTCCCGCGCCTCGAGGAAGCGGCGGACTTGATCCCGAAAGGCACCAAGATCCCGATCACCTTCCTGCCGGGCGAGACCTTCGAGATGCGCATTGCCGCGGCGAAGCGCGTTCGGGAACTCGGGTTTCTGCCGATCCCGCACATCTCGGCGCGCCGCTTGCATTCACAGGAGGAACTGGAGGGCTTCCTCGGCGGCTTGCAGCGCGAGGTCGGTACCGACCATGCCTTCGTCGTCGCCGGCGACCCGCCGGCGCCATTGGGCCCGTACGAGGATGCGCTTTCGATCATTCGCACCGGCCTGCTCGCCAGGTACGGAATCAAGCGCATCGGCATTTCCGGCTACCCGGAAGGGCACCCGGACATCGGCGACGAGAAACTCTGGCGGGCCAAGCTGGACAAGCAGGCCGCCATCCTCGAGCGCGGCCACGATTTCGCGGTGGTGACGCAGTTCGCTTTCGACTCAGAGCCGGTCTTCGCCTGGCTCGAGCAAGTGCGCAAGCAAGGTGTCCAGGCGACGGTACGCATAGGCGTTCCCGGGCCTGCCAGCGTGAAGCGCCTGCTGGCGTTTGCTTCTCGATGCGGCGTGAGCGCTTCGGCGAATGTCATGAAGAAGTACGGCATGTCGATCACCAAGCTGCTCACCACGACAGGCCCCGACAGGCTGCTCGAGGAGTACGCCGCCGGACTCGACCCGGCCAAACACGGCGAGGTCCTGTTGCATTTCTATCCGTTCGGCGGACTGCGCGCGACCGCTGAATGGGTGCGCGACTTCCTCGCGAAGAATGGCTGCTAGAGTCATTCGGCTGGTGTCGGTGAGGGCTCCTCAAGCATCGATTCACCGCGGCCCAAATGCCATCGAATTCACTTCGGAGGCCATAGCGAACAAACCACCCAGCGAGTCCCGACTAACATTGAGCTTACGGAGTTGCCGTTGCCGTGCAGATACCGTCAGGGCGGCACGTGAGGCGCATAAACTCACTGAAAGCGTGCCCCCGCTACCACTTTATTTGACGAGCGTTAGGACCTCAGCTTCCGCGAATAAAGCGAGATGGCGCTCCGAGCTTTCGCTCGGAGCGCCCGTTCGATACGGCAGTGACGTGAGGCTGTTATAGGCAGGTGTCCTGCGGACCGTGGATCCATTCCGGTTCGCGTTCGCTGACGTTCGGCGTATTGGTGATACGCTTTTCGTTGTTGCCATCGCGATCGACGATGTAAAGATCGAACTGACCGCTGGCATCCGATTTCGAGAACACGATCTGCGAACCATCCGGTGAGAACGCGGGATCGACGTTGCGCGGTGTGGAGGTGCTCGTGGCCCTCAACGTTCTCGGATCGCCGCCGGTGGCGAGAGAAATGAAGAGATCCGTCTGCGTTTCGTCGGGATTGGAACTCTCGTAGACGATCTCATCGTTGATGGACCAGGTCGGATGCACATCCCGCTTCGCGGGAAGGTTCGTCACTCGCAACAAATTGCTGCCACCGAAGTTGATCGTGAAGATCTCGAAGTTGTTGTCCGACCGGTTCGAACTAAACGCGATCTGGACTTGTCCCGGCTTCCACACCGGCTGCGAGTCGGTGCTGCCGGAGTTGAACAACTCCAACAGTTGAGTACCGGTCGGTTTCATGGTGAAGAGGTGGAAGTCCGGTGAATTGGTGTGATTCTTGCGGTTGCTGGTGAAGACAATTCGCGGATCCTTCGCATTCCTGTTCCAGCTCGGATAGCGGTCCATGTGGTTCGGGACCGGCGGATCATCCGCAAAGGTGACCTGGCGAATGCTGCCGCCTACGCCGTCGTCAGAAATAAATATGAAGAACGGACCGAGGCGGTTCGAGGCGAACGCGAATGAGTTGTTTCCGGTGACCGGATCCGCGCGGCAGTTCCAGGCCGGTTCGATGTTGTAGTTGCCGTCGGCCAATAGCTCGACGTCATTCATGCCGTCGGCGTCAATGCGTCGAAGATCCCAGGGACCGTCGGGTCCGACCCTCCGATTGCGTTGATAAATGATCGCGCGCTTGGTGGCCGCCGGCGGGGATGCGCCGCCTGGACCTCCGCCGCCTGGAGCTCCTGCACCGGTACCGCCGGTGCCGAGCACAGGCGGTGGTGGCGTTTGGCTCGCGGGGTGTTTCTGGCACGCGCATAAAAGCGCGATGGCCGTCACGACGGCCGCAGCGCAGAAGCCGTGCCTTGAGAAGCGGAAACGTTGGGAATTCATGTGACCTCCATGTGAGTTGTTATTGTGCTGTGCTTCCCGTGGCTGGCCAATTACGACCAGCGTGAGCAAGCGTACGCTCATTGATTCGGTGCGCAACTTGCATGCTCTCAGCGATCTAAGATTACCCAAAATCATCCGCTCGATTTCCTGAAGACCCTTTTGACTTGGCAATAGCTTCCGAGGAGGCTTTAGATGGCGAAAATCGAAGGCAACTGTCGCGATGTTTGTGAAGCAACCGAGTTCGTCACCATCGTCACAACTGGAGATGACGGTCCCCACGTGGTCGGCAATTGGGGTGATTACATGCGCGCCCTGGGCATCGGAGCGGATAGGATCGTTCTTCCCGCCGGCCGCTATCGTCAGACGGAGCAGAACATCCGGAAGAACAACCGCGTACAAATGCTGGTCGCTTCCAGGAAAGTGCAAGGAGCTCGCAGCCCGGGACAAGGCTACCTCATCGTCGGCACCGCCGAGATCGTCAGTTCGGGCGAAATTGCGGATGCGACGAAGGCGAAATTTCCGTGGGCGCGAGGTGCGCTGGTGATAACTGTCGAGGAAGTGACGGCGCAGCTATAACAAGAGGTCATGGCGGGTTCACGCCCACAGGTGGAGCGCGTGTGCCAATCGGTGACTTGCTGGTAGGCATGTGCAAGTGTGAGTACTCTCGACTCGCCGAACCGGGGCCCCGCAATTTGTAATCCGATGGGCATGCCGTCGCGGGTAAAGCCGCAAGGCACGGAGATCGCAGGTAGTCCCAGCACATCGAACATGTGCGTGTTGCGAAACTCCACCGGCGTTCCGTCCGGCGGCAGGGGCGGATCCAGATAGCCCGACTCGATGCTGATCGGCGCGATCGCGGTGGTCGGTGTGACCAGCAACTCGACGGTTGAAAATGCGCTGTCGGCCTGCCAGCGCAGGCGCTCCATCTCCCGTCGTGCGCTCACGTAGTCTGCGGCGGATATGCTTGCGGCCTGCTCCAGGCGTTGCCGCGTCATGGCCTGGTACAGCTGCGGCGTCCGGGTGAAGTAGGGCTTGTGGAAGGCATAGGCCTCGGCCGAGGCGATGGTCAGCAAGATATTCGTGTAAGGCAGCTCGACATCGCGCACGCCCGCGGTGATGCGGGCGAGCACCTGGATTGCGGCGTTCACTGCGGCCTCGATGTCGGGATCGAGTTCCTCGAAGTAGGGCCGGCGGACGAGGCCTATCCTCAGTGGTGCCGTCCTCGCGTGCATCGCGCTCGCATAGCGATCCGTGGGCCGGTCCACGCTCGAGGGTTCCAGCGGGTCGAACCCAGCGATCGTC
>JBGPLJ010000041.1:0-17188 GCA_041486385.1 Steroidobacteraceae bacterium | reverse complement strand
CCTGCAGGAAGATCCGCAGGTTCGATTCCCCGGCGAATGGCCGGGCAGCGCTTGTCTGTGGAGCAAACAACAGACGCACGCCGAGATAGATCAAGTAAGCCGCCCCAACATACCGTACGACGTCGTATGCGATTGGCACGCGGGCCAACAGGCCAGCGAGCCCGAATGCAACGAGCGTGGTATGAACCGCTCCGCCGCCGGCCACACCGAGCGCTGAGAAGACACCGGCTCGCGTACCTTGCGCCACGCTGCGCGCCGACACGTACAGCATGTCGGGACCGGGTGTCAGATTGAGAGCCAGCGTTGCGGAGGCAAACACGATCCAGTCGTGAGCGCTCATTGTGCGTGCTTACCCGCGCGCATCAGACTATCTCCATCCAGTCGAAATACTGTCCAGTCGTTCATCGGACGCGCGCCCATCTTGCGATAGAAATCGATGGCCCGTTGATTCCAGTTAAGAACAGCCCATTCCATGCGGCCGCATCCCCGCTCAACCGCAACGCGCGCGAGGTGCCGCAGCAGCGCATCCCCGTAACCTTTGCCGCGATACTGTGGCCGCACATAGAGATCCTCAAGATACAGGCCCGGCCGGCCGAGAAACGTGGAGAAGTTGTGGAAAAAGAGAGCGAACCCAACGATCTCTCCTTGGGCGCGTGCCAATATCGCCTGAGCTACCGGTTGATCGCAAAATAGGGCGGCTTCCAGCGAGCCTTCCGTTGCGACCGCCTGATCAAGCAGCTTCTCGAACTCCGCCAGTTCGCGGATGAGTTTCAGTAGCTTGCCAAGCTCGTGCCGCTCGACGGCCGCAATACTGGGCTCCTCGAGCCGGCTGCTATTTTTCACGTCTTGGGTCACGCTAGGGTCCTCCGATCGTCCGGGCTTGCGCAACGCCACTGGGCGGCTGCAAGCGCACGCGATAAGCTGGCGGGCAAGTATGCTGCAGAGATACCGTGTCTTTGAATTGCTGTTTGCGGGAGCGATTGTCGCATCGATCGCCAATGCCGCGCCCAAGCCCAATGTCGCGCGCAAACCAGTTCCAGTAGCCGTTGAAGCCATCGTACATTTCCCGGGCGATGCACGGACTGCAGCTATCGTGTATGCACGCGCGGTCGACAGCGAGGCCCTTGAGACAGCGCGCGTCGAGGCGGGCGCACCGCGGGCAGTATTGAAATTGCTGCCTGGCCGTTACTGGCTGTTTGCAGAACCAGACGATCCAGGAGCACCCGATATTTTCGGCGCCTACACTGATTGGAGCCGATGCCAGGCTGCAGCACGCGCGGATAGCCCGGCTAAATGCGAGGCGCATAACCTTGCTGAGCTGGTAGTCGAGCACGCGCCGGTGAGCGCCGTCAGCATCGACGATTGGTACTTGCCCGCCGATATCGTGCGATTGCTCGATGAGTCCCTGCATCGCAATCCGGACCGGCCCGAGGATCTCGATCTCGGCGCTCCCCGTTTTTCGGAATACCCTGCGCGCGTCCATGCGCCCGATGCGCCGTTCCGGTTTGATCCCGCTTCGCATCCTGAAGGCGGCAAATGGGGAGGCGCGGTCCAACCGGCCGCGACACGTGGTGTCAACTTCGCCGGTCACTGGGTTGTGGTTGGCAGCAGTTGTGGTGAGAGCTGCACGAGCTATGCGCTCATCGAATGGTCGTCTGGGCGCATCTTTGTTCCGGACGCATTGCGTGCAGTCGCGGGACATCTGCCCTGTGAGCGTGGGCCCGTGGTTCAGCATCGCGCCGACAGCCGCCTCCTCACCGTCGTTCAGGCCGACGACCATAGCGTTGTCACCCGCTATTACGTTTGGGACGATACCCAGGGATCGCTTACCGAATTGGCGAGCTATCGCAGCAGCGCACAGCGCTATTGCGATCGAAACTGAGGTCCCAACCACGGCTCTGTGCGGCTTTGCTACTCCGCGACGTACCAGCGATGGTCGATTTGTTCCACGACGAAGCGATCGAACGGCAGCCCCTGATTGCTCATGTCGAAGACCGCGCGAGTGTCCGAATATTCATAGCGCGGCTTCAGACCCTTGGCGATCTCGAGTGTGAGGCGCGTCCGGTCGCGCACCGCCGCACTCTTGTCGCACTGTGTGATCAAGGTCTTGATAGCCGCCGCCGCCGTTGCTTTGCGGAAATTTGGACTCATCAAATTATTGTAGTACTCACCGCAGCGCGCTTCCTTCAGCGCAGCGATTCCGGCATCAAGCAATTTTGCTATGGCGGGGTCGAGGACAGCCAAGTGACTCTCGCCTACGGCACGTGCGCCGCCGTCTGAACCGGCGAGGGCTGCCGCTATCTTCTCTTCCAGCTCGGCGGGGACGGCGGCGGCCCACTGTTTGCCGTAGGGCACGAGCGTTACAAGGAGCACGCTCGACGCCCCGCGGCCTCGCTCATCCTCCCAGCCGCGGACCACATAGTGACGCAACTTGTCGGTTTCTTTCACCATGCCGATGACCTGCGTCTTCAGCACCGCGCGCGGTGCCGTCATGAAACGCTTCGCGAGACTTGCCATCAGCATTTGCGGGGTCATGCGGCGCAGATCATCGACGGAAACACCGGCGCCAAAGAGGCGCGCGCGCGTTTCCTTGCCGCCCTCCTTGGCTTCAGTTTCGGTGGCCGCGAGCACAAGTTTGCGAATGCGATCCTGTTCGTCGGGTGCGATCGCAAAGCCGATTTCATTCCAGTCCCCGCGACTCCACGCGGTCACGAAATCGCGCGCAAACGTGTCGTCGAAGGATTCGGCGTGAGCGCTCAAGCAAAAGAGCGCCATCGCTAACGCAAACCAGGCCAGGGCGGCATACCGGGTCGTGAACCGCAGGAAAGTGCGCTCGATCATGGAGAAATACCTTGAGTTGCCGGCAGGCGAGGCCGTTCTATTGACCGGGGGCCGTCCGGCAAAGTTCGATTTGTGCGTTCGATTCTGAAATCCATCAGCAACGGATAATGATCGGAGCCTATTGCGGTATCCACCTGATAGCGAGCAATGCTCACGCCGGGGCTTACAAAGCAGCGGTCAATCTGAATCCATAGCGGAGCAAACCAGGTGGGCCAGGTCGGCTCCAACGGTCTGCCGCGACTGCAATCCCGCAGCCTTGCGGCCGCATCGAAGTCATCGTTGTATGGCGAATACGGCGATACATTGAAATCGCCTACAACAATCGTTGGCCTGTCGAGAGTCCCCAGCTCCCGGCCAAGCGCAAGCAACTGGCGGTTGCGGGAGGCGGCGCCCGTCGGTGCAACCGGATAGGCTAGATGGACCCCATAAATCGTGACGCGCGGACCACCGAGATCCAGTTCGAAGCGAAGCCAAGGCGCCCGGGTCACGTCGGCAGGCGGCGGGACGACGCGGAGCGGTGCCGATCGACTCATGCAGGCAAGCCCGGTATGGGGGCCATCGCCTGAAAACAGCGAGAACGCGAACTTTTCAGTGAGCGGGGCCAGCTGTCTTTTCCAGTCGCTGGTTGTTTCGTAGAGGCAAACCACGTCTGGCGCGGTGCGCTCTACGTAGGCGATGAGTGACGCATATGCGCGACTCGAATAAAAGACGTTGAACGAAACAACGCGCAAGCTGCGCGCACCGGCCAAATCCTGCTGCGTTGGTGCAGTGGTCGATGAGTCACCAAAGCGCTGCATGCAGAGCACCGGCAGGTGCACCAACAGCGTTGCGGCACAAGTCAAAGCGAGGGCGCGCATTTCACAAAGCCACGCGAATGGCGTCGCTATCGCTGCCGCCAGGACGTATTGCCAGCGAAAGTGACTGAAGAGATCCAGAAACCAATTCAGGCGCGCGCCCAGTGTCGCGACACTTGCAAGTATCAGCACTACAGCGGTGATGCCAACCAGTCCACGAACCACTGAGTTGTCGCGCCGGCGAAGTGACGTCACGGCGAACTTACGCGTGTTACTTCCGAGGCCGCCGTGCGTGCGGTCGCGCGCAGGGTGATCATTGATCGCTGCCTACTGGAGCGCTGCAGGACGCAAACGCGCCTTTCCGTACAGCAGTTCCACTTTCTCGACGCCGCGAACACGGCGTGCAGCGTGGCGAACTTCATGCAGGAGACGCAGCAACAGGCGGCACTCTGGCTCGGCGCTTGAAGCGTCGCTCTCCGGCAATACACCCACATGCAGAACCACAAAGCGATCGGGCGCCTCGCGCGCAAACACCGCGACGCCGACTGGTTTGCCATCCTGCGTCCGCACCGCAAACAATGATTGCACTTCGGGAAGTGTGGGTACCTCGACGCGCAAACTCCCCTCGCGCTCGACCAGTTCGGGCGCGCCATAACGCGCGATCGAATACTTGATGCCATCAAGCACACGGTGCTGACGGGAATTGAAGAAAAGCAGATTTTCGAGATCGGCTCGATACTGCGGGCTGAGCCGCGAGGTCAGGTGGACAGTGCTCGCCATGCGCGCTCGACCTCAAGCTTGCGAAGCTTTGGATGCGGTCGCCGGGCCGCTTTGGGCGTAACGGCGACCTGCGCATGCTACTCATGCCGACATAATTCACAAATCCTGGTTGGTGCAACGCACCAATCCGCAACGAGAAAGTATCTTATGACGCGTCCGGGCCAGCACTTGCCCGCCCTTGTCGTCCCTGTCGCGCCTGGAGCTTTCTTTGCACCGAGGTCGTCCCGATCTGGCGATGCGTTTTGATCCTGCGGCCGTGGCCGATCGGGGTCACAGCCATGGCGCGCATGACACGGATCTCGTTGTTCTGACGGACGCCGAGGACTTTCACTCGGCGGTAAAGGACGCGGTCAACGCGCAACAGCGTGTCTGGCGGGTCCCCACGGCCGAGCAGGCTGCGGAGCTGCTGATAGCAGGCCGCGTCGGCGTCCTCATTATTGACTCGGACAGTCTGCCGCACGGCGCGCCGACATTGATCACGCGCCTCAACCTCGAATTTCCCGACCTTGTGGTGGTCGTCGCCGGCACGCATGACGAAGCGCCGCAATTCGCGCGCCTGGTCAGTGAAGGCATGGTTTACCGTTTCCTGCAAAAGCCCGTGTCGGCTGCTCGAGTGCGAGCGTTCATCGATGCGGCACTTCGCCGTCATTCCGAGCTCATGGCAAATGCACCCGCCGTTGTCCATGCGCGAGGTAGCGGACGGGCGTCAAGGAAGTTACGGCTGGTCGTTCTTGCGATTGCGCTGTGTGGCATCGGCTACATGATGACTCGGCCCCATCAGCCCACCAGCCCCGAACCGCCCGCCGCAACTCAACACATTGCTCAAGCTCAGGCTGCGCCCGAAAGAGTTGTTGCCCCAAATGCGGAAACCAAAGTGGAAACCGCCCGGTTTGCCGAAGATCGAAAATCGCCGGCCGAGGCGGAGGCGGCGGAACTCGCACGACGCGCACAAGTCGCCAGGGATCAGGCTGCAATAGATCACGCTGCGGGTGCGCATGGTTCGGCGCCGGCAACACCCTCGGTAATTAAGGAACCGGACCGCTCCGAAGTTACGGCGGAGAGTTCAGCACGGCAAACCAAACGACTTCTGCGCGATGCCGATGCTGCCATCGCCGCAGACAATCTGGTCGGTGCGGACGCCGGCAGCGCGCAATCGCTCGTCACCGCCGCGCTCGCGGTCGATCCTGAGAACGCTGCCGCCCAACAGATGCAGAAGCGCCTGCAGGATGCGGTGGTATCGCGCGCGCAATCGGCGATCGCCAAAGCGGACAGCGCCGTCGCTGGCAACTGGATCGCAAGCGCGCAGCAGTTAGGCGTTGCAGACACAGACGTCAGTGCATTGCGCCGCGCGCAGGCGGACAGCGAACAACACGCTCGTGGCGAGCGTCTTGCCGGACTCGCGCGCCTCGCCGCGCAACGTCTGGCGGACGACAAGCTGACCGAACCTGCAGAAGACAACGCACTCCAGTATCTGAAGCAGTTGCAGACTGAAGATCCAACTTTGGCGGCACCACTCATGCAGCAGCTCGCCGGACGCATGCTCACCAAGGCAAGGCGCGAAATTGCCCAGGGTGGATTTGACAGCGCCGATCAATGGCTGAAGGAGGCGCAGGGGACCGGTGTCAGCACAAGCGACGTCGCAGCTGTTCGCAGCGAGGCACAGAATGCCCGCGCCCGAGCTGCGTTCCTTGCCAACGTTCTACCTTCGAGCAAGCTCAGGAACACGAAGTACGTTGCGCCGACCTATCCGTCGAAGGCGCTGCGACAGAACGTGGAGGGTTGGGTCGATCTCGAGTTCACGCTCGACGTGCGAGGCGGCGTTCAAGACATCACGGTAAAGAACGCGGTTCCGACGGGCGCCTTCGAAAAGGCCGCCGTCGACGCCGTGTCGCAATGGCGCTTCCAGCCGGTGACGCGTAACGGCGCTGCGACCGAGCAGCGTTCCGCGATTCGCGTTCAGTTCAAGCTCGAGAAATAGTACAGCGCGGGAGCCGCACGGATGTCGACGCGAGTACTCATCATCGACAGTCACCGGGATTCGGGCATGGATCTCGCGCAGAAGGTGTGTCTTGCGCTGCCCGACGCTGCTGTCACTTTTCACACGCGAGCGATGGCTGGTGACGAGCTGGGCACGCTCAAGGAATATTCGGTCATCGTGCTGTCCTGCCGCCATGAAGCAGAGAGCGCGCAGCCAGCTGAGGATTGCCTCGGCGAACTCAAAGCGCTGCGCGCACAGCCCGATTGTCCACCGGTGGTAGCGATTGCCGCGGGCGATGACAGCAAGCGCGCCGCGGCTGTTATCAAAGCAGGCGCGTTCGACTGCGTCGCGCGCGAGAACTTGAGCCCTGCGACGCTGGCGGCAAGTCTCCGTCAGGCGCTCAAGCGCCAACGCGGCGAACTGGCGCAGGCCCGTCGCGCCCGCACCCAACAACCCGATCCGCTTGGCATTCCCGGATATCGGATGATCAAGACCATCGTCCATTCTGAACGCTCCGCCGTCTATCGCGCGCACAGCGAAAAATTGCGGCGTGAGGTTGCGCTGAAAGTGCTGTCGGTCCCGGACGGCGAGGAGCGGGCACGCGAAGAGGCGGATCGGCTGAAGCGCGAGTACGACATCATCGTTACGCTCTCGCACCCTGCAATCGTGCCGATCTATGAATTTGGCTCGACGCGCAACTCGAGCTACATAGCGACCGAGTATTTCACTCATGGCAGTCTCAAGGATCGCTTGAAGACCCGCTTGTCGGTGGATGAATGCGTTGGCTACTTCAAGCAAATTGCGAACGCACTGCGCGCCTTGCATGCGGCCGGCGTATTCCATCGCGACCTGAAGCCGGCGAATGTCATGCGACGCGCGGACGATAGCCTGGTGTTGATTGATTTCGGCCTGGCACGGCGCGTGGAATCAAGCACCATCATGACGGCCGCGGGCGAGGTTCGCGGCTCCCCGTACTACATGAGCCCCGAGCAAGCGGAGGGCAAACCGCTCGATGAACGGAGCGATCTGTACAGTCTTGGCGTCATGTTCTTCGAAATGCTTGCCGGAACGAAGCCCTACAACGGGCACAACGTGTATCAGATTCTGCAGAGCCACATCCACGGAGACATTCCGCGCCTGCCGGAGCACGCGGAACAGTTTCAGCGGATCATCGACCGGCTGATGGCTAAAGACGCCAATGATCGCTACGCCTCGGCGACGGCCGCCCTACTCGCGGTTGAGGCTGCGTATGCGACGCCCGCGCCCGATCAACCGCGCGCTAGATCCGTCGGCGCTTCCTGACGCTGGTGGCGCCGGCCGAGGCTGAAGGCCACGGCCGCCCAAATCGCTGCCGCACCCACGCCGATCCAGGCGATTCCAGACGTTGCAAATCCGCGGCTCACGAGCGCATCGTGAGCAATCGAATTGACCCAGTCGGAGAATCGATAGATGACTGTGTCAATGAAATTCTTCGCCTTGTACTTGGTCGCGCGCGGCACGGTCGTGAACAGCATCTCGCGGCACGGCCGCATGACAGCGTACTCTCCCGCGCGGCGCGCGATCATCACGCCGATCAGTACTGCAAGCACTGGAGCAAACGCGAGCACCGTAAAGCCGAGCATCATCAGCACGGGCACGCTTACCAGCATAACGGTAACGCCGAGGCGCGAGGTAAGTCGGCCGACCGCGAATAGCTGCATCAGTATGGATAAGATATTGACGACGATGTCGATGCGACTCAGCAGCTGCGTACGCATCGTTTTGTCGGAGATGACGGACTCGATCAACGACTGCTGCTGCAGGTAGAGCAGCGTTGATGCGGAGGACAGCAGAAAAATAAACAGGCTGATGCCGAGCAGGTAGCGCGACTTCAGAACCAGCGTGAGACCCGCGAATGGATTGCCGCCGATCGGCCGCTCCGGCGGTCTGCTTGCCTCGGCGGCCTGCCCAACGCCCGCGCTGTAGCGCCGCAACAGCGCCGACATCAGAAAAATCGCGACCACCCAGAAGCAGATCGACACCAGCAGCAGGTTGGCGTTACCGATGGAGCGGACCAGCATGTTGGTCAGCGTCGGACCAAGGACACTGCCGGCACTGCTGCCAGCTGCGATGAACCCGAAGATACGGTGCGCCTGCTCATTGCTAAACGTGTCGGCCATGAAGCTCCAGAAGACCGAGACGACGAATAGATTGACGACGCTCACCCAGACATAGAAGACGCGCGCCGCCAGCGTGGAGTCCGGATGCCTGCTAAGCACGACATAGAACGCGAGCAGGTTGAGGATGAAGAAGACGTAGACCACGGGCAGAAAGATCCGGCGTGGAAAGCGCGAGGCGACCCAGCCGTAGATCGGCATCGCGATCAGCATTCCGGCGAAGGTCCACTTGAACAGCGGACTGAAATTCGTGTGCGTATCGATGCTGCCGACGAGGACCATGCTGTCGCGCAGCGGCCGCAAGATCGCGTAGCCGGTGAAGATCGCGAACAGGCAGAGAAACGCGGCGAGCATTGCGCCGACTTCCTCAGCGCGGACGTGGGTCAGCTTCTGCAGCAAGCGTGTGAGAAACGGGCCCTGGGAGCCGGTGTCAGCCTGCATCAGTTGAAGGATTCGTCATCAAAGGGATTCGAAGTATCGCTGCATCCGCTCGCGCACGCCAGCGTCGGGAAGCCGCCCGGCACCGGCCGCGATATTGTCCGCCATGTGCGCGGGATTCGAACTCGCAGGAATCGCGCATGTCATGGCGGGATGAGAAATCACGTATTTCAGGAAGAATTGTGCCCAACTCGCGCAATCGATGTCTTGGGCCCACTGGGGAAGCGGTCGGCCGCGCACGCGCGCGAAAAGCTCGCCCTCCTCAAATGGCCGATTGGCCAGCACGGCGATGCCCCTGTCCTGGCAGAGCGGCAGCAGGCGGGATTCGGCGGCACGCGTCGCAATCGAATGATTGAGCTGCACGAAATCCCAATCCGCGGCACGGATCACTTGCTCAAGATCCGCGTGCGCGGCCACTGTGTAATGCGTGATGCCAAGGTAGCGAACCTTGCCTGCCTCTTTGAGCGCGAGTAGCGTCTTGCGATGTTCCCGCCAGTCTCGCAGATTGTGGATCTGAACCAGGTCGAGCACGGGCCGCTTCAGGAGGCGCATTGATTCAGCAATCTGCCGCGCGCCGGCCTCGCGACCGTCAATCCAGACCTTGGTGGCCATGAACACCGAAGCAGCAGCGCCCAGCGGCGCGACGAGCTCGCCGAGCACCGATTCGGCGCGCCCGTACATCGGCGAGGTGTCGATCACGCGGGCGCCGCTGGCGTAGAACAGTGACAGTACGTCGCGCAGCGGTGTCAAGTTGCTCTGCGTGGAGCTCACGTCGAACGTGCTGTAGCTGCCCATCCCAATCACAGGCAGCGCTTCGCCGCTTCGGGGGATGCGCTTTTCAATCATCCGGCCGCCCGCGGCCACCGCGGCTCGAAGCCCAAGCGCCAGTGCGCCAAAGGCGCTTGCGCTGGTGATGAATTCTCTGCGGTCCATGTTGATCATTCACGGTAATAGCGCAGGCTGCCCGCACGATTGACCGAGCTGTCAGGCTTGGGTGCGTCGACGGCGCAATCGAGTAATCAGCGTAAACGCTCCCGGCACGCGCAGCACCGCCAGCAACAGTTTCCACAACCAGCGCTGCGTGATTGGCACAGCGCGCGGCGGCAGCGTTTGGACATATTGCATGCCCGGAGTTTCATGCACGTACAGGCTTTGTGCTCGCACAGTCACGGATGCGGCATCAGTCTCGATCAGATAGTTCTTTTGGCCGTGCTCCGCCAGTCCTTCCTGGATACTCAGGATCGTTACCTTGCCGTTTATAGCGGGCGGCTGACACCCACTGAATACGATCTCGAGATGCGGGTCCAGTGGCCGATCGTCGCTGCTCTCGAGCACCCAGCTGTCGCCCTGCGGCTGCGCTGGGCGGGCGGCAAATTGTCGCTGGAGTAACCATCTTGGCGGCATGTGCGTCGGCAATCCTTACAGGCGGCACGCAGCTTCGTGTCTGGACATAAGACGGTAAGTTGGCAGGGTATGAGCTCAAAATTTGTCGCGATTCACATGCGCAACGCCGATGGGCGCGAACCGTATCACACTGCGAGGGACCATCTGCCGTCGAGCGCCTTTACAACGGACCTGGCGAGGCATGACCGATGTGGGCAACTTATCTAAATTAAACAGCAAGTTACATGCGTGGCACAGCACTTGCTCTATATCTATCACCTAGGACCACCGAGGGGCATCTATCGAAAGACTCTAGATGTACAAATCTGAAGCGACCTTGACGCCAGAGACACCTACCGGGTGAAGCAAACACAGGGCGACGACACAAAACGACTACAACATCTGCTTCACTCCTCTGGTCACTAACCCCGCCCCAAAAGGCGGGGTTTTTTTTCGCTCGAAAGCTCGCAACTCAGGAGCCCATACTAAAAACGGTCACGCACGCCTGAGGTTGATCCGTGGTAACGATAGACTGGTACTTCGATTTCGTCTCGCCCTTTGCTTATCTGCAATTGAGGCGCTTGCTGTCCGAGCCTCACGGCGCCCAGGTGCGGTTTCATCCGGTGCTGCTCGCTGCTCTGCTGAATCATTGGGGTCAGCTCGGTCCCGGCGAAATCGCGCCGAAGCGCGTATTCACCTATCGTCAACTCGTGTGGCGCGCGCGGCGGGATCGCGTGCCATTGCGCATGCCATCTGCACATCCGTTCAATTCCCTGAAAATGCTGCGACTCGCTCTAGCGGCGGATTGCGCTTCGCAGGTTGTGGAACGCCTCTTTCAGTTCGTGTGGAGCGAAGGCCGGTTGCCGGACGATCCTGCGGCCTGGGATCAATTCGTCGCGAGTTCAGACTTGGCGCAGGCTCAGACGAAAATTGCCGACGCGGATATCAAGGAAGCATTGAGGCGCAACACCGAACGTGCCATCGCCGCGGGTGTCTTTGGCGTGCCGACCGCTGTTGTCAACGATGAGATTTTCTGGGGCTACGACGCTACTGACATGCTGTTCGAGTACTGCCGCAATCCTGGCCTCTTCGCCGACCCGGAGATGCGGCGTGTGAGCACTCTTCCGATCGCAGCGGTGCGTGTTCTCAAAGACAAGTAATTCGTCTACAAAGAACTGTCGGACTCTGGAGACAGTCGCCGCAAGCCTGACGGCATGCTATGGATAGCGAAATTATCTTTGCGAGAAGGTTGAGAAAATCTGCGTTATGTTTACTTACCGAGTGATCCTCGTCCGGTCCTTTTCACGTTCGATATTGCTTCTCGCTCTAGCATCGCTGGGTGTCGCGTGCGGGTCCGGCAGCTCGGATAACGCGGTTCCGACAGCGACAATCAGCGCATCACCGACGTCCGTCAGTAGCGGCTCGTCGAGTTCGCTGACGTGGAACTCGACTGACGCCACCGGCTGTACTGCCAGCGACGGTTGGAGTGGATCGAAGGCAACCGCAGGTTCCGTTTCGACAGGCAATCTCACCGCGACGACTACCTTCACGCTGACCTGCACGGGCGCAGGAGGTACGTCGCAAGCGGCGTCCACGACCGTAACGGTCACTGCGAATCCGGCGCCGACGGCGACAATTTCGGCGAACCCGACATCGGTGAGCTCTGGCGGTTCCTCGACGCTCACGTGGTCGTCGACCAATGCAACCGGCTGCACGGCCAGTGGTGCGTGGAGCGGCTCCAAAGCGACCTCCGGAACGCAAAGCACGGGTACCCTCACCGCAACCAGCACTTTCAGTTTGGCGTGCACTGGTGCGGGAGGCACGTCGAGCACCCAGTCAGCCACCGTAACGGTCACTGCGAATCCGGCGCCGACGGCGACAATTTCGGCGAACCCGACGTCGGTGAGCTCTGGCGGTTCCTCGATGCTCACGTGGTCGTCGACCAATGCAACGGGTTGCACGGCCAGTGGTGCGTGGAGCGGCGCCAAAGCAATCTCTGGAACGCAGAGCACGGGCGCGCTCACCGCAACGAGTATTTTCAGTTTGACGTGCACGGGTGCGGGAGGCACATCACCGACGCGGTCCGCGACGGTGACAGTCGGGTCGTCGTCAGGAGCACTCAGTTTTCAGCGTGAGGTGATCGACCCGACGAGTCCGACAGATCCGTGGATGAAAAATATCGCAGATCTCAATGGCGACAATCTTCCCGATCTCATAGTGAGCGGCGCCAGCGGTCCGGTCGTCTGGTATGAGGCGCCGAGCTGGACCCAACATACGATCGCAGGCAGCGCCAGCAGTGAGAGCGGCAGCGCAGTTGGCGACATCGACGGTGACGGCGACATCGATGTGGTGGTCGGCACCACCTGGTTTGAAAACGGCGGCAACGGCCTGACCTGGACACCGCACAACATTGGTTCGGGCGCGGGTACTCACGACATCGTGATCGCCGACGTAAACGGCGATACCAAGCCTGACATCATCATGCGCGGCGAAAACGGATCACCCGTAACAGTGTTCCTTCAAGTATCAAAGACCAGCTGGACCGCGTTCAACATGGACCCCGGCGTTGGAAACAATGGACTCGAGGTCACGGACATCGATGGCGACGGTTGGAACGATGTCGTAGTTGGCGGGGTGTGGATGCAAAACCCGGGTGGCAACGTCGCAACGGGCACCTGGACCCGACATACTTTCGCAACCTGGGATAATTTCGCGGCGGTTCATGTAGCTGATATTGATGGCGACGGCAGGCGCGACATTATTCTTTCGGTGTCCGAAGGCACCGGCAACCTTACGTGGTTCAAGGCGCCGGCGGATCCGTTGACCGGGACATGGACAGCCAACGTCGTTGATACCGGACTTACCAAAGTGCACAACTTCATTGTGCTCGATCTCGACGGCGACGGCCTGCAGGACATCGTGGCTTCGGAGTACGACGGGGCTGGTCGACTGATCGCATATCTGCAGCGCGCGGGCGGCACCTGGCAACGCAACGTGCTCGGCAACGATTTCCTGCACAACCTGCGCGCCGGCGATATCGACAATGATGGAGACATCGACTTCTTCGGTGCCAATGCCTTTGGCGTGAATCCGATCATCCTGTACCGGAACACCGGCACACCTCCGGCAAAGCGCGTCCTCGTGTTCTCCAAGACGCTCGGCTTCCGTCACGATTCGATTCCAGACGGAATCACCGCCATTCAGCAGCTGGGAGCGGCGAACGGCTTTGCCGTCGATGCGAGTGAAAACTCCAGCGTGTTCACGCCGAACAATCTTGCGCGTTATCGCGCAATCATATTCCTCAACCCATCTGGCGATATTCTCGATGCGACCCAGAAGGCCGTATTCCGGCAGTACATCGAAAATGGCGGCGCCTGGGTCGGCATCCATAATCCAACCGCGCTAACGCTCGAGGGCTGGGATTGGTACACCAAGCTGCTGTGCGCACGTTATGTCTCCGAAATAACAACGGAGCCCGCAACGCTGCAGATTATCAATACGACGCACGTTTCGACGGTGGGACTGCCGAACCCGTGGAACTTCACGACCGAGGCCTATAACTTCGACGTGAATCCGAAGACCAACGGCGCACTTGTGCTCATCAATCTCGACGAGACGTCGGTGAGTGGCGGCACGATGGGCAGCGATCATCCTTACTCGTGGTATCACCCGTTCGATGGCGGCCGCGTCTGGTACACGACGGGTGGCGCAAATTCGCCGGATTTCACCGACCCGAATTTCCTGAAGCATATATTGGGCGGCATTCGTTACGCCGTCGGGTTCTGAACGACCTCGGGCAGAAATATTGTTACCACAAGGCCACCGTCGATACGGTTCGCGACACTCATGCGCCCGCCGTGCGCTTCGACAATTTCGCGACACAAGGTAAGTCCCAGACCTGTGCCTTCCGGCTTGGTGGAATAAAATGGCAGCAATGCGTTCGCGAGCACGTCATCGGGCATGCCGGCACCGCGATCGAATACCCGCACTTGCCAGCCGCGCGGCACGGCAGCGACGCTGAGCGCGACATCCTCGGCCCGAGAACCCGATTCGTGCGCGTTCTTGAGCAGATTGATCAGCGTCTGTTCGATCTGAGTCAGGTCGAAATGACCTGCTTCCGCCGGGACCTTGCCGAGGAACTCAAAGGCATAGGACCGCCGCAGATCCTCGATGAACATTTGCCAATGAACAACGGCCGGCCGCGGGCGCGGCAGCTTCGCGAAGCGTGAATAGCCCTCGATGAATGACTTCAGGTGCTGCAGCCGCTCATCGATCGCGCTAAAAACTCTTTCGAGCATCGCTCGATCCGGGTTTGCGACCAGTTGCCGCGCCGAGTGCGCGAGCGAGGAAACCGGTGCCAACGAATTGTTGAGCTCGTGTGCGATCACTCGAATGAGGCGCTTCCAGGTGACGATTTCCTGCGCATTGATCTCGCGCGTCAGGAGCTTCAACAGCAGCAGGCGGTGCGGAACCGTATTGAGCAGAAACTGCCGTTGCGACAGGTGATAGACCTGCGGCTCCCCGCCTTGCTCCAGCGTGAAGAGTGAGTCCGTGCCACGCGCGACCGCTTCGGCAAGTGCCGCGGGCATCGCGGTGAGTATGGCGGCGAAATTCAAGCCCTCGAGGCGCCGCCCTTCGTTGAAGAGCTGCCGCGCAGCGAAGTTGCTGTAGAGCACGGTCTGCGACGGGTTCGTGAGTACGAGCGCAAGGGGCGTCGCCTGAATGACCGTATCGAGGAGCAGCTCCCTTTGAAAGAGATTCTGCCGCTCATCACGCAGCGCCTGACTCATTTTGTTGTACGCCCCTACCAGATGACCGAGCTCATCTTTGCGGCGATTTGCGATGCTGACGCTGAAGTCCTCATGCGTGAGACTTTGCACTCCATCCGTCAGTGCAAGGAGCGTCCGCACGAGGCCTCGTGAGCCGAACTGGGCGAGAAATACCGCCAGCGGAACCGCGACGAGCGCGCTGCCGAGCGCCATGAATCGCCAGTCGCCACCCAGCGCCGCGACAGTAATTGCGCCGCCGGCTGCGGCGAGCGCAACGAGTATCAGCAGCCCAAGGAGTTTTCCGGCAATCGACCAGCGCCGCATGCGCGGTTGCGCTGCTGTTGCTTCGGCGGATTTGAATCCGGCGAAGCCTCTATCCTTCATTCCTGTCGGGCCTCTTGCGCCGGGTCGCGCAGCCCCAGTTTATCCATACGTCGGTAGAGAGCCTGACGACTCAGACCGAGCTCGCGCGCAGCACGCGCGACGATACCACCGGAGCGCGTCAATGCATGCTCGATTTCAAATCGATCCGGCTCGCCTGTCCGTGGATCGCCGAGTGGCGCGGTCAATTTGAGGCCGAGAGCCTGCGCGGAGATCACTTTGTTGTCAGCCAGCAGCATGGCGCGCTGGATCGTATTGCTCAGTTCGCGGACGTTTCCCGGCCAGGCATAGGCGGTCAACGTACGCAGGGCCTCCGGTTCCAGCTCGAAATCAGGCCCGAGAAAGTGGCGCGCAAGGCACACGATATCCTCGCGGCGCTCGGAGAGCGCCGGCACCTTCAGTTCAATCACGTTGATGCGGTAGTAGAGGTCTTCGCGAAATCGTCCGGTCTGGATGGCTTGCGCAAGATCGGTATTGGTAGCGCTCAGCACGCGGACGCGCACGCGGCGCGTCACGTTGCTGCCGAGCCGTTCGAATTCTCCGGTCTGCAGCACGCGCAGCAGCTTCGCCTGGCCTGCGGGCGATAGATTGCCGATCTCATCGAGAAACAGTGTTCCACCGTCTGCCGCTTCGAAGCGCCCGGCGCGCGCCTTGGCTCCCGTGTAGGCGCCATTTTCCACGCCGAAAAGTTCGCTCTCGATGAGTTCCGGCGGCAGGGCTCCGGCATTGACCTTCACGAATGGGCCGCCCCGGCAACTCGAATTGGCCTGAATGATGTCGGCGAGCACTTCCTTGCCGGAGCCGTTGGGTCCCGTTATCAGCACCGGGACCTCGGCCGCCGCAACCTGCGTGGCCATGCTCACGAGAGCGTGCATGGCATCACTCTCGTAGACGGCTCCGCGGAGGTCGTACTTGCCCGCGAGCGCGTCGCGCGCCGCAATCCGGCGGCTCTTGAGCGCCGCCGATTCGACCAAGGCGCTGCGTAGTTGCAGCAGATTGCGGATGGTGGTCAGCAGACGCGCATCGTCCCACGGCTTCCCGATGTAGTCCGCGGCGCCGGCCTTGACGAGCTCGATCGCGGTTTCCAGGTGCGTCCATGCCGTCAGCAGGACAACCGGCACGTCCGGAAACCTGCGCTTGATGCCATGAAAGAGCGCGACTCCTTCCTCTCCGGAGGTGAGGTCGCGCCTGAAATTCATATCCTGGATCACGAGATCCACGGATTCGCGCTCGAGCACCGCGAGACCGGGCGCCGGCCCTGACGCCGTCAATACCCGCAGACCCTGCAGCGATAGAAGAATCTCTAGCGCTGTGCAAACGGCATGGTTGTCGTCGATCACGAGTACGCTGCGCACGTCAGGTCTCGGTGATAACGGGTGTTCGACGGGACCGTTCTGGCGCGGCCTGTTGTTCATCGCGTACACGAGTGAGATACCCCACCCGTACTGATGCAGCACCGCGCGAAATGGTTTGAACTGACACGCTCACCTCACGCCGCGCGACGCCATCGGTTCCCCCACTGACGGATCAGACGGTCCGGGTCGCAACGGCCGGAGGCACACGCGACGCGCGCCGTGCCGGCAGCAAGGTTGCGAGCTGACCGATGAGCCACAATCCGAACACCCCACCGACCAGATAGTACAGGTCGAGTCGCGGCAGTTCGAAGTG
>JBGPLJ010000040.1:0-17403 GCA_041486385.1 Steroidobacteraceae bacterium | reverse complement strand
CTGCGAGCGTTTGAGCTCGAACCCGCCCAGCGCCGGTTGATCAAAAGTTATCTCAGCAGCGATCTGGGCAGTCATGCAGCTTAGGCGTTCTATCGGACGATGGGCCCTGACCGGACTGATGATCAACAGCATCATCGGCAGCGGCATATTTGGCGTGCCCGGAGAGCTATTGCGGCTCCTGGGGCCGGCCAGCCCCCTGGCATGCGTGCTGGCTGGGCTCACCATTGGCGTCATCGTTGCTTGCTTCGCCGAGGTCGGCTCGCAGTTCTCCGAATCGGGCGGGCCGTACCTCTACGTCCGGACCGCGTTTGGTCGGTTCCTCGGTATCCAGGTGGCGTGGTTCACTGCACTCACGCCGATGGCGGCAGCGGCAGCACAGGCGAATTTGTTTGTCAGTTATCTCGCGGGCTTCGATCCCTCGATGGGCTCCGGAACCGCGCGCATCCTAGTGATCATCGGCCTCATTGCGCTGCCGGTTGTTGCGAATTTGTTCGGCGCAAGGGTAGGAAAGAGCCTCAGCAGTATCCTCGTGGTTGCCAAGCTTGCGCCGCTGATACTCCTGATCGTCGCCGGCCTCCTGTACACGCATCACCCGACCGGGCACGTAGAGACGGCAACACTCCCGACGCCTGGAGCAACCATCTGGTTCAGCGCTGTTCTATTGGCCGTCTTCAACTTTGGGGGATTCGAAAACGCGCTCGCGGCGACAGGTGACGTGAAGGAGCCCGGCCGCGCCGTCCCATTTGCACTGGCTGCCAGTCTGGCGGTGTGCGTCATTGTTAACATTTTGATCCAGTGGGTAACGGTTGCCGCGCTCGATGGCACGAGCGTCACGGACCGACCGCTTGCCGCCGCCGCATCGGTCGTGATCGGTCCTTGGGGGGCTACGCTGGTTGCCGTGGCCGCACTCATCTCAACGAGCGGTGCCATATCAGCGACCGTGCTAGCCGTGCCCCGCCTTCTTGCCGCGCTCGGCGAGCGCGGTGACCTGCCGACGTTTTTCGCTCGCGTCCAACGCGGCAGCGGCGCGCCGGTGATCGCAACGATAACTGTCGCCGCCCTCATCGTCCTTCTCGGCGTTTCCGGCACATTCAGATGGGCGCTGGCGGTGACCGCCGGCTCCATGACGATCTTCGCCGGTGCCGTCTGTGCATCGCTACCGCGGCTGCGCGCACTTCAACCACAGGCCGCAACAGTGAGAGTACCGGGCGGGCGTGCCCTGGCGCTCCTGGGAGTTGCCCTTTCTGTGCTGCTGCTGCTGCAACTCGAGCCGCGGGAGGCTGCGCCGATCGCAATTACGATCGCCATCGCGTTCCTGAATTGGGTGCTCGTCAAAAGACGGCCATCAGTTGAAAGTTCGCACTGAACAGAGCGCGCCGACAGGTGGGGATCAGTGAGGCGACATCGCAGATCTGAGCCAAACTAATGCACTCCATTACAACTACTCAACACCGAGTCGCGGGCAACGAGATATTGTCTCGCAGAGAAGATCAACATTTCAGGCGGCCATGGCACATCTTTCGGGCGGTGAGGCGCTGGTCAAGTCTCTGCTGATTAACGGCGTCGATACGATTTTCGGCCTGCCCGGAGGGCAGACCTATGAATTCTTTGACGCCGTGCAAAAGGAGGGCAGCGCGCTTGCGCTTTTCAATTCCAGGCACGAGCAGGGCGCTGCGTACATGGCATACGGGTACGCGCGGTCTACGGGGAAGGTCGGCGTCTACTGCGTCGTGCCCGGGCCAGGCGTTCTGAACACGACGGCGGCACTGGCAACCGCCTATGGCGCAAACACGCCGGTCTTATGCGTCGCAGGCCAGATTCCGTCCGCTGGAATCGGGCGCGGGCTCGGTTACCTGCACGAAATCCCGGATCAACTGGGAATATTACGGCGCTTGACCAAATGGGCCGAACGCATCCCGCACCCATCGGCAGCGCCACGGCTCGTCAACGAAGCGTTCTGCAATCTGCAGTCCGGGCGTCCCAGACCCGTCGCACTGGAAATGTCGCCGGACATCATGGAACTCAGATGCGACGTCGAATTGTCTGGGCCGTGTCAAATTCCCCCGCCTCGTTCGGCCGATCCGGACCTCATCGAACGCGCCGCTGCGATCCTTGGCAAGGCCCGACGCCCCATGATCATGATCGGCGGCGGAGCTGTCGACGCGAGCGTGGAACTACTCGAGTTGGCGCAACTACTGCAGGCGCCGGTCGTCTCCTTCTGGAACTCCAGGGGCATTGTCGACGACCGACATGCTCTAAGCATGTCTTACCCGGCCGGCAATCGCCTTTGGGCGGAAGCGGATGCGGTGCTCGCAGTGGGAACTCGGTTGAAGCTTCCCTTGATGTACTGGGGCTACGATGACCGCTTGCCAATTATCCGGATAGACATCGATCCCGCCGAGATCGACCGAATCGCAGCGCCTGCGGTCGGAATCCATGCGGATGCGCGAACCGCCTTGAAGCAGCTGATTTCGGCGGTCAACACGCGCAGCATTCGAAGACCCTCGCGCGTGCAGGAATTGCGCGCCCTGAAATCCGGATTGCGCGCCGAAATGCAGCGGACTATCGGGCCCATTCTCGAAATCCTAGACGTAATCCGTCACGAGTTACCGGAAGATGGTTTTCTCGTCGATGAGGTTACCCAGGTCGGATTCGCTTCCTGGTACGCGTTCCCCGTCTATGCAGCGCGCCATTTCGTTTCCAGCGGCTACCAAGGCAACCTTGGCTACGGCTATGCAACCGCGCTTGGCGTGCAGATCGGAAATCCCGGCAAGAAGGTCGTGGCGCTCGGCGGCGATGGGGGTTTCATGTATGCCGTGCAGGAGATGGCGACAGCGGCCCGCTATGGACTGAACGTGGTCGTTATTGTTTTCAACAACGACTCCTATGCGAACGTCAAGCGGGATCAGATGGAAAGATTCGGCGGTCGCACGATCGGTTCTGACTTGACCAATCCGGATTTCGTCAAGCTTGCGGAAAGCTTCGGCGCTGCCGGCTATCGATGCAAGACACCCGGGGAGCTCGCCACATGTCTGCGAGATGCATTCGATCAGCGCGGTCCGGCACTGATCGAAATGCCGCTCGGAGAAATGCCCAACCCCTGGCAGTACATTGCGCTGCCACGCTGCAGATGATCTTCTCTAGGGTCACGACAGGGTCGAATCTGAAGACGAGGAAGCGAACATGGCCATGGCAGATTGTGATGTAGTCATCGCGGGTGGAGGACACAACGGACTCGTCTGCGGTGCATTCCTGACACTGCACGGACTGAAGACCATTGTCGTGGAGCGCAATGACTGGATCGGCGGCGGTGCCGTCACACGCGAGATCACGCTGCCCGGTTTCAAGCATGATCTCTTCGGCGCTTCGCACATCTGGTGCCAGGTGAATCCCGACTACGTCAATACGCTGCGCCCGCAGCTTGAGAAGTTCGGACTGAAATATCTCTGGTCCGAGGACGTAATCACCGGCCACCCGATGGCGGAAGGTCCCGGCATCATCCTGTTCAAGAGCCTGGACAAGACCTGCGACAGCATTGCGCAATACTCGAAGAAGGACGCGCAGCGTTATCGTGAGATCGTCGAAGAATTCGTCGAGATCAAGGACGGCTTCATCAAGAATTTCTTCTCGCCGCCGCTGCCTCCCAGCATGCAAGCCATGGCCATGGAGAAAAGCGAAGAAGGCCTGAGACGATTGCGGGACTACAGCCTGAGCACGCGGGCCTTTGTCGAGGAGAACTTCGAGAATATCTACGTGCAGGCGTTCGTGCACGGTTGGGCCATGGGTCCGCACGTCAAACCGGATCATGAAGGCATGGGCGCTACCTTCTACATCATGGTACCGGCGGTCCATTACTTCGGTCAGGCGATTCCGGAAGGCGGCAGCATGCAATTGCCGCTCGCCTGCCGACGTCTGATGGAGCACCACGGCGGCAAAGTACTTACAAACTCAACGATCGACCAATTCATTGTCGCCGACGGTGAATGCAAAGGCGTGCGCCTCGAAGATGGAACGGAGATCCACGCTCGGCGTGCCGTTGTCACGGCGCTCGATCCCAAACAGACATTTCTCCAGTTGATCGACAGTCGGCACCTGGACGCGAAGTTCCGCCGCATGGTTGAGAATTTCAAGTTCGGCGACATCGGCATATTCCGGGTTCACTACGCGGTCAAGGAAGCCCCGCAGTTCAAGCATGGGGCGCAGATGAGCTCCGCTCCGTTCCACCGCATTTTCGGACCTATCAAGGAAGTCGTGAAACACTTTGCGGAAGTGGAGATGGGCGAGTTGCCTTCGGAGCCCTTCATACACTCGCTGTGCTGGACTGTGCGCGACCCGACGCGCGCTCCGCAAGGAAGACATTGCCTGACCATCGATACGTTTCCACCCTGCGAGCTGAGCCGCAACCGGCGATGGGACGATGTCAAGGAGGAGTTCGGAAGGACAATGCTAAATCAGTTGCGCAAGCATACGACCAATATGGGTGACGACAACATACTCGCCTATACGATTCATACCCCGGAAGATCTCTACGCCCACAACCGCTCGTTTTTCAAAGGTTCGCCCACTGGCGGCGAGCGCGTCGCGGCGCAGCTGGGTTATTTCAGGCCGTTTCCCGGCTATTCGCAGTACCGGTCGCCGATCAAGAAGCTGTACATGGCGGGTCCATCGTGCCATCCAGGCGGTGGCATCTCGGCCATGGGGACGATTACGGCGAACGTGATACTCGAGGATCTCGGCTTGAAGGAATCATCGGATCTGTAGGCCAGCAGTTAACGGACAGCAGCACTTCGGAGATACCAACGTGGCACCTAGAATTGAAAAGTACACAGCGCTCATCATCCAGCCTCATGTCATCGTGGCCGAGGATCGCGGTGGCATTCGTCAGAACCTCGAGCGCGTCTGCAATCTGATCGACTTCGGCGTCGGCTATTTCTGGGAGCTGCCCGCCCGCCTGGTCGTCCTGCCCGAATACTTTCTGCAGGGTGTCACGACGCCGGGCAAGGGCGAGCACGGTATCGATAGCTTCATGAAGAAAGCAATCGAGCTCGACGGACCCGAGATGCAGCGGTTGGGCGAAAAGGCGCGCGAGTACAACCTCTATATTGCCGGCGGCGGCGTCATCGAGAAGGTGCCGCAGTTTCCCGACCGGTGGTTCAACACGGCGTTCATCATCGGGCCCACAGGAAAGGTCATTCTGCGCTACCACAAGTGGCACATTCCGGCCTCGATCGGCCTCGGCACCAGCCCGCACGACATTCTCGATGAATATCGAGCGGTCTTTGGAGCGGATATCCGCAATTTGTTTCCGGTTGTCGACACCGAGATCGGCAAGCTCGGAACCATGACGTGCCACGACGGGTGCACTCCAGAGGTCTCGCGCGCTCTCAGTTTCAACGGGTGCGAGGTGATATGCCATCCGACCGCCTTACAGGAGGTTGAAGGGGTTAGCGAGCCGTGGGATTACTGGCGTTTTTCCCGCCGTGCTCGCGCCCATGACAACATGTGCTATCTGCTTGGCTCCAATTGGGGCACGGTCGACTACGCCTACTATCCCAAAGCCTTTTGCCCGGGCATGTCATTCGCGATCGACTACACAGGAATGATCATACGCGAGGCGGCTTATCCTCAGGAGCAGGTCCTCGGCGCGCCGATCGACATTGAAGCCCTGCGTGAACATCGTTCACGCTGCAATCACAATTGCTGGATCGACGTACGCACCGAGGGCTTTCGCCAGATCTACGAACGCCCGATCTACCCGCCCAACCAGTTCCCGTCGGGGCATCCGCCACGCACGTTGGCTGACAAGATGGGGCCAGTCAAAGAGGTGTTTCGTGAGCTATATCGTCGAGGCCAGTTCACGCCCCCGGCCGGACGCACGGCGGAGGAGATGCCAGATCTGCATGAACAGCGTATACGCAGGGCGCAGGCCATCGGTGCGCTTCGCAAGACCTAGCCAGGCAAGCGCCGCGCGCAAGAGGTTGGAGACGCCGTTAACCGGATCATGAGAGTAAGAAGCAAACTGGCTGATGTGGAATTTCTCGTCGGGTCGATCGAGCGAAAGGGAAATGATCTTGTTGTCAACAGCGACCCCGACCAGCCGCTCAAGAGCCGTATCTACATCAGTCCCGCCGACGCGCTCACGTTATTTGGGAAACTGATCTCGAGCCCGGCCGCCTGGGTATTTCTCTTTGGTTTTCCATTCTTCTACATGCGCTCGCGCAAGCGCAGTCAGGGCTGAGTCGGCACTCTGTATGGATTCGTAGTCGTGCCAGACAAACACCCACCCATCCAGACCAAGAGCGGCGGCAGAAGTACTGCGCGACTGACCTGGACGGAGAAGGTGGGCTATGGGCTAGGCGACTTCGGCAGCAACATTGTCTGGGGCATGTCGATCAATTTCCTACTCTACTTCTATACGGACGTCTTCGGCATTTCAGCGGCTGCGGCCGGCACTCTCCTGCTAGTGGCTCGCGTCGTCGATGCCATGCTCGACCCGATCATGGGCCTGGTCACCGAACGCGTCACGACGCGCTGGGGGAAGTTTCGTCCCTACCTGCTATTCGGTACACCGGTGCTTGGCATTCTCCTGGTGTTGACGTTTACGACACCGAAGTTCGGGTACGACGGCAAATTGTTGTACGCCTACGCCACGTACATCTCGCTGGGTGTGTTGTATACGGTAGTCAACCTGCCGTACGGAGCGTTGGCTTCGGCGATGACGCAGGATCCCGATGACCGAAATGCGCTGTCTGTCTACCGCTCGTTTGGCGCACGAGCAGGCGACGGCCTTTTTGTCGGCCTCGCGACGCCCACCCTGGTAATCGCTCTCGGGCGCGGCGACCACGTCCTGGGGTATCAACTCACGGCGGTGCTCTACGCCCTGGTAGGCACAGTCGCGCTCTGGTTTACGTTCAGTAAGTGCCGCGAACGCTGCGTGGCGCATGGCCAGCTCAAGCTGTCGATTCGGCAAGTAGTCGACGTGCTGCGGAACAACGGGCCGTTCTTTCTCCTGATCATGTGTTTCCTGTTCTTCGTCAGCGCCGCTTTTTCGCGCAACAGCGTATCGATCTACTACATGACCTACAATCTGAGGCGCCCCGAACTGCTGGGACCACTTCTTGCGACCGGCACCATTGCCTCCCTCATAGGCATTCCGTTCAGCCAGCCCCTGGCCCGACGCGTCGGCAAACGCAACACGTTTATTTTCGGTCTTGCAGGTTGGGCGCTGTGCAGCCTGGCTATGTATCTGACATCGTACGCCGCTGTTGAGATTCTGTTCGCGTGGTACGCGGTCGGCTATATAGCATTTGGACTGAGCTTTGGTCTGCTGTGGTCATTGATTGCCGACACGGTGGAATACGGCGAATGGAAGACCGGCGTGCGCGCGGAGGGTGGTATCTATTCCATCGCCATGTTCCTGATGAAGCTCTGTTCCGCGGTGGCAGGCATCGCTCCGGCAATTGTGCTGTCGCTCACCGGTTACGTCCCGAATGCCGTACAGTCGGAATCCGCGCTCGAGGGCATCAATCTCATCATGACGCTGCTGCCCGCCGTGTTCGGTGCGATGGCAGTCGTCCCGTTGATGTGGTACCGGCTGGATGAAGCGCTGTTTACCCGCATCGTGTCCGACTTGCGCCTGCGAGCAGGCTCTGCGTAGTGACTCTCGAGCGCGAGCTGCATCACACAAGAGAGGATCCAATGTTAGCTGCTGTTCTGCACGGTGCGAAAGACCTGCGCATCGAACCCGTGGGTGATCTGGCGTTGGAGCCCGACGAGGTTCGGCTCAAGATCGCGTATGGCGGCATATGCGGGTCGGATCTTTCTTACTATTTCAAAGGCCGCGTCGGCGATTTCGCGGTCCGTCACCCGATGATTCTCGGGCACGAAGTGTCAGGCGAGATTCAGGAACTCGGATCGGCCGTCCAAGGGCTCGCCGTTGGCACCCGTGTCGCGTTGGACCCGAGCCGACCGTGTCTGAGCTGCGAGTATTGTCGGGCCGGACGAAGCAATCTGTGCCACCAGATGAGATTCCTTGGCAGTGCCGCGGTGGTACCGCATGTGCAAGGCGGCTTTGCGCAGAGCCTGGTGGTACGCGCCGATCAATGCATACCGGTTCCCGACGGCATATCGATGCGGGTGGTGGCATGCGCCGAGCCGCTTGCGGTTGCGATGCACGGGTTAAGGCGCGCCGGCGACTTGCTTGGTAAACGCGTGTTGGTGACGGGCTCCGGCCCGGTTGGCTTATTGTGCATGCGCACTGCCCGCCTCGCAGGCGCGCTCGAGGTCTGCGCTACGGATATTTTCGATCCACCGCTAAAGATCGCCCTCACCATGGGCGCAGCACACGTAGTCAACGTGAGCAACGACGCCGACGCACGCAGCTTGATCGAGGGCCATGGTGGCGGCTTTGACGTTGCACTCGAAGCCTCCGGCGCCCCTTCGGCCTTGGGTCTCATCTTTCAAGTGCTCAAACGCGGCGGTCGGGTGGTGCAACTTGGCATGTTGCCGTCCGGCGAGACTCCGGTGTCGATCAACTTATTGCAGTCGCGCGAATTTGACTTGGTTGGATCATTCAGGTTTCACCAGGAATTCAAATTGGCGGTTGCAATGCTGGTTGCCGGCACGGTCGATGTCACGCCGATTCTCTCCGCGGAGTTCCCACTGGAGAAGGCCGCCAGTGCGTTCGCGATTGCCGGTGATCGCACTCGCGCGATCAAGGTTCACTTGGCGATCTCGTGAGGTCGCCGCAGAATTCACAATATGTCGCTGTTCGATTTACACGGCCGCATCGCCCTGGTTACGGGCTCCAGTCAGGGGATTGGGTTGGCGCTCGCCGCCGGCCTGGGCGAGGCCGGCGCGACCGTGGTGCTGAATGGGCGCAGCGAAGACAAGTTGCAAGCGGCAGCAGATCACTTGCGCCGCCGTGGCATCACGGCAGCGACGTCGCTATTTGATGTTACCGATGCCTCTGGTGTTCGGCAGGCCATTGACCGTATCGAGACCGGCATAGGACCGATTGATATTCTGATCAACAATGCCGGAATTCAACGTCGAGGCCCCTTGGAGGATTTCGATGCCGACACCTGGCGCGAAGTCATGAGGAACAATGTGGATAGCGTATTCTTCGTAGGTCAAGCCGTCGCGCGGCACATGATTAAGCGTCGGCGCGGCAAGATCATCAATATCGCGAGCCTGCAGAGCGAAGCCGCTCGCCCATCGATAGCGCCATACACGGCCTCGAAGGGCGCGGTGAAGAACTTGACCAAGGGAATGTGCGCCGACTGGGCGAAGTATGGCTTACAGATCAACGCCATTGGTCCAGGGTACTTCGACACACCTTTGAATCAAGCCTTGATCGACAACCCTGAGTTCAACGCCTGGCTGTGCAAACGAACACCGGCTGGCCGGTGGGGCAAGGTCGAGGAGTTACAGGGTACGGCCGTATTTCTGGCGTCCCACGCGTCAGACTTTGTCAATGGCCAGACAATCTATGTCGATGGTGGCGTGCTGGCCGTTCTTTGACGCAGCTTTAGTGATTGTCGCGGGGCACGCCGAAAGTGTGATCGATGCGCTGATACTGCTCGGTGCCTTCCAGAATGGCGCCGGTCGCCAGCGGACCGACGATACCGCGCTGCATTGCCTGCCACGGCGTTTGCGAAGCCGGATAGTGATAGCCACCGGCCCTTGTCAACGCGGCGCGTCGGTTGGCAAGTTCGATGGCAGGAATAAGCACGTTGACGCTAGCCTTACGCAGGTCGACGCGAAGCCGATCGCCCGTCTGCAGCAGTGCCAGATTGCCGCCGGCCGCCGCCTCTGGCGATGCGTTGAGGATTGACGGTGACCCCGAGGTACCGGATTGTCGACCGTCACCGATGCACGGTAAGCACGTCACGCCCTGCCGAATGAGATAAGCGGGTGGACGCATGTTCGCCACTTCGGCCGCGCCGGGATACCCAACAGGTCCTGTGCCGCGCATCACAAGAATATCCTGCTGGGTGACGGCCAGCGCAGGATCATCGATCTTGGCGTGATAGTCCTCCGGCCCGTCGAATACGACGGCACGGCCCACGAACGCCTCCGGATCCTGCGGATTGGCTAGATAGCGCTTGCGGAACTCGTCCGAGATCACGCTAGTTTTCATGATAGCGGCATCGAATAGATTGCCGTGCATCACGATGAACCCCGCTCTTGACTTGAGCGGGTTGTCGAACGGGCGAATAACGTCCGGCAATGTCACTTTGGCTCTGGCGCAATTCTCGCCGAGGGTTTGGCCATTCGATGTCATCGCTCCTTCGCGGATCAAACCCTGACCCATCAACTGAGCGACGACCGCAGGAACTCCGCCGGCGCGATGAAAATCCTCGCCGAGATACGCCCCCGCCGGCTGCAAATTGACAAGCAATGGCACGTCATAGCCGTAGGTCTGCCAATCGTCCAGGCTGAGTTCAACGCCAAGGTGGCGTGCAATGGCCGCCAGATGAATCGGTGCGTTGGTCGATCCGCCGATCGCGGAGTTGACCACTATTGCGTTGAGGAACGCATCGCGTGTCATGATGGCCGACGGACGAAGGTCCTCGCGCACCATGTCGACGATTCGCTTGCCCGTCGCGTACGCCATCTGCGCCCGTTCGCGATAAGGCGCGGGGATCGCAGCGGAACCCGGCAGCTGCATGCCGAGCGCTTCTGCCAGCGAGTTCATCGTCGTTGCGGTGCCCATGGTATTGCAAAAGCCGACGGATGGCGCCGACGACGAAACAAGGTCAAGAAATCCCTGATAATCAAGTTCGCCGGCCGCCAACATCTGGCGCGCCTTCCACGCGATCGTGCCCGATCCCGTGCGCTCACCGTTATGCCAGCCATTCAGCATCGGTCCGACCGACAGCGCAATGGCCGGAATGTCGACGGTTGCCGCCGCCATCAAACAGGCCGGTGTCGTCTTGTCGCAGCCGATGGTCAGCACGACACCGTCGATCGGATACCCATACAGCACTTCGACCAGGCCCAGGTACGCAAGATTGCGATCCAACGCCGCAGTCGGCCGCTTGCCTGTTTCCTGAATCGGATGGACCGGAAACTCGATCGCAATACCACCGGCTTCGCGTATGCCGTCGCGCACGCGCTGTGCGAGCACGATGTGATGGCGGTTGCAGGGCGCGAGATCGCTGCCCGTCTGCGCAATGCCGATAATCGGTTTGCCCGACTGCAGTTCCTCACGCGTCAGTCCGTAGTTGAGGTACCAGCCGACATAAAGGGCAGTCATGTCGGGACGGGCGGGGTTGTCGAACCACGCACGCGACCGAAGTCGTGGGCCATCCTCGGACCTCACCTTTGCTTCTCTTGAGTGGATTTCGGCACGGACTGCGTTGCGCTCACGAGCGAGAATGCGTAGCCAAGATCGCGCAAGCGAGGGCCGGCGGCGGCGAGGTAGGCAGCGTCGGCCTCGATGTCGAATGCAGAGACCAAGCGGTTCATGAAATTGAAAAGGCAGACGATTACGACCGCGTCGTGGATCGCATTGTCATCCCAGTCCGCGGCACGGCAAGCCTCAAAGTCGGCATCGGTTACGCGATAGGCCGATTCCGTCACGCGCCGCGCCAAGGCGATGAGGGGCTGGTAGCGGGCTTCGATCGGGGCGCTTGACGGATCATCGCGGAGTGCGCGAACGAGGTCTGGATCGATGCCGTAGGCGCGCACCGCTTCGGCGTGCACGTCGCGGCAGTAGCCGCAACTGTTGAGTGCGGACACATAGCTTCCGATGAGCTCGCGCGCGCCCGGTGTGAGCGCAGACGGCCCACGCATCAGCTGCTCGCAGAAGACGGTAAACGGCCCGAACAACTCCGGGCGCCGCGCGAACAGCTCGTAGACCTTCGCGTCAGACGGGAATCCGTGCAGTCGCATGCGATGCGCCTCCCAAAAGAAAAACCGCCTCTGCGCACGCGCACAGAGGCGGTTTGATCGATCCCGGCAGCTCTAGAACTTGACCGATACGTTCAAGCCGTAGGTCCGCGGGTGCGGGCGCAGGCGGATGCCGCTCAAACCAAAGTTCTCCTGCGTACCGGTGTAGTACACCGTGTCGAACGCATTCTCGATGTAGAGCCCGCATGTGGCTTGGCCGAAACTGAAGCCACCGCGCAGGTTGAACACGTCGTATTCCGGCACCTTGTACGGGAACTCGTCAGCCGGCACGACGCGCGTCAACCCCTGATTCGGCGACGGGCCGAGCGTCTGCTGATTCGCCACCGCCTCCACGTCCGAATAGATCGAGCCACGGTGCACGTACTCGCCGCGCAGCCACGGGGCGTGGCCGCCATCCCAGCGATACTCGGTGAAGAAATTCGCCGTGACCTTGGGCGACTTCGGTATGACCAGCCCCTTGAGATTGACCCTGAATCCACCGGTGATCTCCGCGACGGTGTCGCTGGTCATTTCGCTGTTCAGGTAGCCGAGCGAGCCGCCAAAAGTCACATGATCGCCCGGCTTGGCGAGGAACTCGAGCTCGACGCCCTTGGCTTGCGCGTCAGGCACATTGATCGTCTGCTCGAAATTCGACGACAGGTCGCCCGGAGTCAGGAAGCGGAAAGCCTCGAGCTGCAGGTCCTTCCACTTCAGCACGAACATCGATGCGTTGAAGCGCACGCGGTGGTTCGCCGATTCCATCTTGACGCCGACCTCGTAGTTGCGCAGCGTCTCCGCTTCGTAGGGCACTGTGAACGACGGCGCACCTGGCGCATTGGTGTTGTTGCCGGTGCTGGTTCCACCCGCCTTGTAACCCTTGGAAGCCGTTACGTAGAGACTCCCGTTCTCGCTCCATGCATAACGCAGCCCAAGGCGCGGCGCGACATCGCTGAAGGAACGCTGGCCGCTCGAGTCCGGCCGTGGAAAGTTGAGGAAGCACTGAAAAAATCCTGCCGTGCAGACAGGATCCGGCGGGCCGAGGTTCGGTCGGAGTCCGTACGATGTTCTCGCATTGAGCACGTCATCCTTCGTATAGCGCGCGCCGGCCAGGATCTGCAATTTGTCGGTCACGTGCCAGGTGGTATCGGCGAACACCGCGTAGCTCTTGACCTCGAAATTCTTGGTATTGAGCGCGAGGCCAAGACCGTCGGGGAACGGCGGCAGGAATCCGACCGTGCCGTGTACGGCGTCGGTGAGCGTCGCCGTGGGATTGCTCGACACGGCGACGTCGTTGAACTGCTCCTGCTGGTCCTTCGCGTAGAGCCCGCCGACGACCCAGTCGACGGCCGAGCTGCGCGACTCAAGCCGTGCCTCGACGCTCCACGACTTGCCGTCGTAACGATTCGTGCGTTTCAGCAGATCGAGGTTGCCGATGAGGTCTTGATCGAAAAACCGCTCCTGCGTCGAGTCGATGATGCCGCCGACCGCCTTGAACGTCAGGCTGTCGGAGATGCCCTGCGCGAAGTTGACGATGCCGATCTTCGTGTCAAGCTTGTTGGACTCATTGAGGTCGTGGCTGAGCTTGTTCTGGTTATCAGGCCAGAACCCTGTGCCCGGGTCGAACGCGATGCCGGGCTGGAAGCCGAACGTATCCACGGTGTCGAGGTCGAGAACGCCCGACGGGACGTTTTCGTCCGTGCCCTGATTCTCCTTCGAGTAGATGAGCGTCGTGCCGAGCTTCGTTCGATCGCTCGGTTCCCACACCGCGCGCAGGCGCAGGTTGGTGTAGTCGTGCCCGCTGTCATGCTGGCCGCTGGGATTGATGTTCTTCACGAGCCCCGAGCTGTTCTCGTAGGAGCCGACGAGGCGCATGCGGAACGCGCCGCTAACCGGTACGTTCAGCACGCCGTCGAAGCTGTACATGTTCCCGGCGTTGGCGTACTTCGCGCCACCCAAGGTGACCTGCCCTTCGAGCTTGTCGGTGGGTGCGCGTGACGTGAGGTTGAGCGCGCCGCCGAGCGAATTGCGGCCGAAGTACGTACCCTGAGGACCCCGCAGCACTTCGACGCGCTCCATGTCCGGCAGGAAAGGATTGGCGACGCCGTTCGGCACCGAGGCGATGCTGAACTCGTCAAGATAAATACCGACCGAATTGACGAACGCATTCTCGCCCGAGACGAGATTGTTGACGCCCCGCATGGCAATGCTGATGCCACGGGCGCCTGACTGACCGTCCTCGGTGAAGCTCACATTCGGCGTCACGGCGAGGTAGCCAGTCGCGCTCTTCATGTTGAGCTTCTCGAGCTGCTCGCCCGAAAAGGCGGTGATACTGATCGGCACTTCCTGCAGACTCTGTTCACGCCGCTGTGCTGTGACTACGACTTCCTCAAGCGCGCCGCTGGTGTCCTGCGCCCGCGCCGCGAACGGCAACGCTGCCGCAATGCCGGCGGCGATCAAGCAAATTCTCTTCATGCGAATCCCCCCCCCAATAATTCTGTAGAAGGCCGAAGTACGTCGGATCCGCGCCCTCTTGTTGCCGATCAACAACATCGGACTGAGGCTACGGCTCACCGTGCCCTTCGATCCCGAGGCCCCGAATCACCCCGGCAAATCTAGCGTGCCGCACGCATCAGCACCTCTTGAGAGCATAGACCATCGGGGGCCGGAGCCAACTTATCGTTTCTAATTCCCCACATGACGAAAAGTAACCGGTGCGGACGCAGTGCCAAACGTCACGAGTGGGTTGCGCCTGCCTGCCGCCGCCACTGGAAAAACTCGACGGAATACCCACCCGGGTCCCGCAACAAGAAGGCTCGGATCGGAACGGACGGATGGTCGTAGATTTCCTTCTGAACAACGACTCCCGCGATCTGCTTGAGCCGGCTGAACCAGCCATCGACATCCGTGGTGACGATGCTGATCATCGCCGCGTCACGTTTCACATCGGCCGTGGGTTGTTGCTTGTCACTCGACCTCACTACGCCGATTGCTGCACCAGCGGCAACGCGATAGAGACTCGCCCAGTCCTGCTCGTAGTAGGGCTCGAGGCCCAGCACCTTGCCGTAAAACTCCCGTGGCGCGGCCAGGTCCGGATAATAGAGAAAGGTCACCTGCTCCTGGACGCCTGGCAAGGGTAACGCGGATTTGAACTGGGCCGAGGCAGGCGCGGCCTCCTCAATCCACAGGTCGCGTTCCTTGTCCCGCCAGAATTCCAGCCCCATCCGGCTGTGATCGAAGACGTCCATGTAATAGGGATCAAACTTCTTGTACTCGACGTACGGCCCTTCGTAATTCGCCCGTCGCTTCTTGTACGCCTCGTAGTCGGCCAGACTGTCGTACTCCCAAAGGAGGAAGTGCCGGTTGGAATCATTGCCGGCCACGTGCTTGACGAAGTAGCGCACGCTTTTCCACTCCCGGAACAGCTCGCGATGGGCCCGCACCCATTTCAGCCAGCCCCGCATCGCGTCGTCGTGCTGCTTCTCCTTACCCTCGGCGACGAACCAACTCTCCATTTCGAACGCGGCCATGGAACACCTGCCTGTGACTGAGAATCGTCGCTACCGCGGTTTCCGGCCGCCCAATTCGCCGCCATGAAGGCGCAGCATGCGTTCATACGCATCAAGCCCCACCAGCCCACCATCTACCGGCGTGCGCGGCGCCTGCAGCGGCTCTACGCCATGAGCACGAATGACAGCCGCGGCGCCCAGACCGGCAGTGACCGCGGCATGCAGGATGGTTCTTCGCGACACCTTGTTGCTCATGTTTGCTTCTTCACTCGTCCGAGGAATCGAGTCCGCCCAATTGCACTGTACACGTCTGGCATGCCTGCCAGTGAGGCGCATGCTCCCGGCTCCAAGGGCAATTCATCGCTTCTTATTCGCCGGTTGACGAAAAGTAATCGGTACATCCAGCGCTTTCTGGCAGATTGCAACGATGGACAACGTCCGCTGGGGGATTCTCGGCACCGGCCGCATGGCCGCCATCATGGCGGGCGAACTCGCCGCGATGCGAGCCGAGGGTATCGAGCTCGTGGCGGTAGCCTCGCGCAACGTCCAGTCAGCGCAGAACTTTGCCCGGCGATACGGCATCAGCAAGGGCTGGGGAAGCTATGCCGAACTCGCGGCGGACGCCGGGGTGGACGCCGTCTATATCGCGACGCCGCACTCCGTGCATCACGACAACATGCTCGGATGCCTGCGTGGCGCGAAAGCGGTGCTCTGCGAAAAGCCCTTCACCATCAATGCGCGGGAAGCACGCACAGTCATCGATGAAGCGCGGCGCGGGGGCCACTTCGTCATGGAAGCCATGTGGACCCGATTTCTGCCGGCCGTCGCGGCGGTTCGCGATCTGCTCCGGGCGGGAGCGATCGGGCGTGTGCAGGTAATCGTCGGGGGAGGCGCCTTCGTACCCGACTTCGGCCCCGAGCATTACCTCCTGAACAAGGATCTTGGGGGCGGAGTGCTGCTCGATGCGGGGGTGTATCTCGTCTCGATGGCATCCATGATTCTCGGAACGCCGACCCGGATCCAGGCATCGGGAATCATCGGTCGCTACGGGGTGGACGAGCAGGAGGCCATCCTTCTCGAGCACGCGAACGGGTCCACTGCTCTTCTATATGTTTCACTGCGCGCAAGGCGCTCGCCTGACCTCGAGATTCTTGGCGAATCAGGCCGCATCAGCGTTGCCGCGCCGATCTTCAAGCCGGCGAAGCTGACCGTCTGGAACAAGGATGGGGCAGCTACGATGACGGAATACCCGATCGCTGGAACTGGCTATGGCTACCAGATTCGCGAAGTCGTAGATGCGCTGCGAGCCGGCCGCCGGGAAAGCACGACCATGCCACTCGATGAGACGCTCTCGATCATGCAGACCATGGACACCATCCGCCAGCAGGTCGGCGTGCGCTACGCCGGCGAACCATAGCGGCCATCACGGAGATCCAATCGATGTCAGTCGTACTCATCACCGGTTGCAGCAGCGGGTTCGGATTGGCCAGTGCGCTGGCATTTGCCCGCAGTGGCGATAAGGTCTACGCCTCGATGCGCGACGTTTCGAAGGCCGGTCCCCTCCGACAGGCAGCAGCCAGGGAAGCGCTCAACATTCGCGTCGTTGCACTGGACGTCACCAAGCCAGCCACATTCGCGCGAGTGATCGAGACCATCGTCAGCGAGACCGGGCGCCTCGACACACTCGTCAACAATGCCGGCGTGCTTCGCTCTGGAGCGTTCGAAGATCTCGATGAGGCGGCGCTGCGGGAGGTGATGGAGACGAATTTCTTCGCGCCACTTCTCCTCGCGCGCGCAGTACTGCCACAGATGCGCGAACAGCGCGGTGGCTACATCATCATGATCAGCTCGCTCTCAGGCATCGCCGGTCTGCCCGGCGACGTGGCCTACGCGGCGAGCAAGTTTGCAGTCGAGGGCGCCACCGAAGCGCTGCGGCATGAAGTGGATCGCTGGGGTATCAAGCTCGCCCTGGTCGAGGCGGGTCTTTACGCCACGCGCATTT